>CAZCZS010000147.1:0-1570 GCA_964503355.1 uncultured Mesoaciditoga sp. | reverse complement strand
TTGGCTTCGGCTTCAAGTTGATGAGTGTAATCGCTTCTCATCGCTTCAAAAGATTTGTAAATGCTTTGAACTTTTTGCAACAACGCTTTCGCAGATTGAACGAATTCCGCTTTTGCTCCAACGCTCGAAGGTGTTGTGGCGACTTGCTGAGCGGCCTTCCAAAACTCATCGTACTGAGCTCTCAGTCCCTCGGCAGAAGGCATGCCTATGAGTTGTTGAATGTACTGAAATTGCGTGTTAACCTCGTCCCAGAAGTTGAGTTTGGAATTGGCCTGCCTGTATTGAAGATCTAAGAAAGTATCTCTTATCCTTTGAACGTCTTTTACCTTTGAGCCTGTACCGATGGAGATCGGCATGTTGGGTTGGGATAAAGTCTGCATCGGCAAAGGCGGCATCGTGACTATCACCGCTCTTTGGCGCGAAAATCCCGGCGTATTCGCATTCGATATGTTGTGAGCTACCACAGACATCGCCATCTGTTGAGTGTACATTCCAAGTACACCCGTGTTCAAACTCGTGAACAAACCAGCTTCAGGCATTCAGGCCCTCCTGTTGAAAACCGTTCCTTTTTCCCCTTTTTCATACCCGTCGTACGTTATCTTTTTTCCTCTTATCGCGTCCATCAGGACATCGAATTCTTCCAATCTGTACGCTATCATCTGCTGAATTCCGAGGTTGAGCAAACTCACTTCGTTCAACAATTCAGTTAATCTCGCCGCCAACAACGTCAAATCGTGTCGAAGAGGTTCTTGAACGTGGGTGAGTATGGATGATATCGTTGGTTCCACGCTTAGCTTTTTCGACAAATCGGTGGTGACCCTAAGTCTCTCGTTTTCAAGGGTATTTAAAACATCCAACAATTTCCCCTCTTTTTCCAAAGCGGAGTTCAAAGCGGTTAAATCGTTTTTCTCGATGGATTTTCGCTTCTCTTTTAAGACGTCGATCAAATCGATAATTTTCTCTTTTTCTTCTTTCATGAGATCCATAAGCTTCTTTTCCATCATATCTTCCCACCCATCGAATCTATCATCTTTCTTGCGAGTTTTTCCGTGTCAACGCTGTATTTCCCAGAACGCACCAATTCTCTCAATTCCATAACGCGTTTTTGCCTCACATTTTCACCTTTCATGGAAGCACTTAGAACTTCCATGAAAGCTTCAAAATTCACACCTTTTCCCCGAGTGTGCGTGAACACCTCTCCAGCGTATTTTTCTACCTTTGATGAGCGTTTTCCTTTATTGTTATCACCATCTATAGGTTGAGGCGCTCCCGGAAGGCCGTCTATTCTCATCTTTACCACCTCCGATTCCTTTCATTAAGATCATCGGCACAAACGCATTTTTCTTTATCTCAAACTTTCAACGCGTGCGTAAAAGTAACTCACGTTGTGCGAGAGTAACGAAAAAAGGTTGGGATGTAACAAAGTTCATTGAAAACAGCGTGAATGTTGAAAAACTGACAACAGCTTGCGTAAAATAATTTGAACAAACTAACTTCAAGGTTTCAAATCTCCCGTGAAGTTTTCATCAAGGCATATGAGCTCGCCATCCAGAAATTCACAAGAGTGAGG
>CAZCZS010000146.1:0-1576 GCA_964503355.1 uncultured Mesoaciditoga sp. | reverse complement strand
TAAGCTTTTCCGGAACGAAAGTTATCGTCGTTGAGGACAATTCCGCCGGAATAACGCGTGTTTACATGTCGAGCGATGACGTTAACGAAGTGAAAAGTATGGCGGAGTTCGTTGGCGGAAAAACCTTTGTGGATCAAAAAAAGGGCATCGTCGTGGTCAGCAATCTCACACCCACAACGGCCAAAAATTTGGATTCGATGGTGGAGCCGTTGTTGACGGCAAGAAAAGACGTGGAAATAGAAGCAAAGATAATGGATGTCAACGCGAACAACAACATCACAAACGAACTAAAAGGTACTCTTATGACGCCTCAACTGATATTCAACAACGATTTAACCTTGAATTTAAAACTCCTTGATATCTCAAACGTTCCTAAGTTCTTAACCGACTTTGCCGATCGGATCATCTCGTCAAACGCGACGATAGTTGGTAATTTCTCAAACACCACCGGAAATGCGTCCACGTTGTCTGCACCTGTCGTTACGACACAAAGCGGTGAACCGGCGAATATACTCATCGGTTCCAAGTATCCTTACATGGTTACCACTGTGGCCAACGGTCAACAACAGCAACAGTTGAAATTTTTGGATACCGGTATTCAATTGACCATAACACCAGTGATACTTCCAAATAAAAAGATATCCTTAACCATAACCATAGAGGTAAGCGATGCGGATTGGGCACACGCCGTGAATGGGATACCGGCTGTCAACACGCGAAGCGCTTCGATGAAAGTTGTCGTTTCAAGCGGACAAACTTTGATGATAGGCGGACTTACAAAACATGTGAGATCTCAAAATGTCATAAAAATACCATTTTTAGGTGATCTGCCGTTCATAGGGCAGTTCTTCAGAACCACCACTTTTCAAGATTCAACATCGAATTTGGACATATTCATAACCGCTAAAGTGGAGGAATGATATGGAAAGAAAACCTGTGGCCGCGGGAAGTTTTTATCCAGACGATCCCGAAGAATTAAGAGATTACATAAGGGAGCTTTTTCTTTCCAAAAGGGGACCTGCTGCTTTACCCGATCCCGATGGATTTGAAAAGAGCGTGGGTCTCATCGTTCCACACGCCGGCTACGTTTACTCTGGGGCTGTCGCAGCCCACGCTTACATGGAAGCATCGAAATTCGGCAAACCGGATCTCGTGGTGATAACCGGTCCGAATCATACTGGTTTGGGAAAGCCGATCTCCGTTTGGCCTATTGGATCATGGAATACACCATTGGGAAAAGTAAGGGTAGATGAGGAGGCGGCGCATTCGCTTACTGAACTCTTGCCAAATGCCTCGTTGGATTACGATGCCCACCTTCTGGAACATTCTATAGAAGTCCAAATTCCGTTCTTACAGTTCACACTTGGCACCGGTTTCAAGATCCTCCCGATATGTCTTGGAGATCAGCGTCAAACGAGCATGTACAAGCTTTCTAAAGCTTTGGAAGAAATTTTAAAGAACCGACGGTTCTGGTTTGTAGCTTCGAGCGATCTAAATCATTACGAAAATCACGAAGAAACCCTTTTGAAGGATAAGATGGTTATGGATATGATCTCGAAAAGAGATATCGACGGAC
>CAZCZS010000145.1:0-1740 GCA_964503355.1 uncultured Mesoaciditoga sp. | reverse complement strand
CGCTTGAAAAGCGATGTTTATTTGATAAATGCCATTGGCTTGTAAAGTTGACGCATAACGTGAGTCACCAACTTCTTAAAGCTTAGCTGAAAAGATTCATATGATAACTATCAACATTACCACCAACGCCCACAATTGATAGGCTATTCCCTCTTCCAGTCCGAAAACATCCTTCAAATGTGGCAAAGAAATTTTCTTTTCGAAAAAAATTCCAACAAGAATTCCAACGCTCGCGATAACCAACACTTTAGAAACTGAAAAAGCATTTCCAAAAGGTTTGAAAAAGACAAACGAAAAAAGCGCGCTTTCGAGTAAAAGCTCGAATGGAGAAAACCTCCATTTCAAATTTTTGAACAACTTCACAACGTATATGGATGTTAAGAAGAGAAGGAACGAAGAAAGCAACGGAAATGATTTTTCAAAGTACACTTTGGCGAAGTAACCGGCCAGAGGAGGAAGTCCTATCAAAGAAAGCGAACCGATGAGCGTGGAGATTTTTCCATTCTTTGAAAAAAGCAGCGCTTTCGCATTGGAATGGGCAAAAGCGTATAAAGAGGTCGCCGTAGGAGACAAGCTTAACAGGCTAAGGGCTACACCCATTTGAGAGGTTGTGGAAAAGGCCAACGTTCTTTTGGTCTTGTCATCGAAAATGGCGTAGATCGCGCCCGCGCAAGCGGAGAAAATTCCAACCCCCATCACGAATTCTTTCAATTTTTCAGGTAGAAGCGGATAAATTCTCACAATCGCAAAAAGACCAGCGTTGACCGTTGTTCCAGAAAGAAGCATGGAAACGGGAGTATCGGCCATTGAGTAAACGTCTATCATCCACGCGCTTAAACCAAAGATTCCGCTTTTCACCAACAACGCCACGACTATAAAGGTGAGCGCGAAAGCGGAGAGCTTTTCGTTTTGTAGGGCGCCAATGGAAATGACCCCATTTTCATAATAGATCAACACCGTGCCGAAAAGATAAAAACCAAAAGCTATCGAGCTCAAAAACATGTACTTCAACGCCGCCCATATACGCGATGGTTTATCACCGTGTCCTATCATCAAAAACGATACAACTGAGGTGAGTTCGATTGTCACGTAGATGTTGAACAGGTCATTCGAAATGAAAAGCGCGTAAAGTGTTGCGAAAAGATAGTCGGCGAGTGATTCCATGACTTGATCCCATTTTTCGAACCTTATCTTGACACTACTCCAAACCACGAGCAGAGAAAGTATGAACCAAAATGAATTTGAATCGTATTTCAGTTCAACACCTATGGCCGAGCTCCATCCTCCAACCACGAAGGTGGTAAAATGTTGAGAGTACAAGACGTAAGCCGTTAAAAATCCAATGGATAACACTTCTAACCAGTTTATCCATTTCTTTCGTGTGAAGATTCTTAAAGTGCCGTAAAAAATGGCCAAAAGTATCGGTGAAAGTAAGGGATCAGCGCTCATCCTTTTCTATCCTCTTTTTCAGTTTCACCACATCAACGGTGTGATAAACGCTTGAAAGGTAAAGAACGAAAACCAGAGACAAAGCCAAAACGGCAAATCCCACCACGATGGATGTTATGACTAAAGCTTGCGGAAGTGGATCAACTCTTTCAATTGGCAAAGTGAGAAAGGGTGGTAAAGGTCCGTTGAATCCAACCACCACAAAAGATAACGTTACGCCTGTTTCCATTATTCCAAGTCCTATGAGTTTGATCATGAGATCCCTTTTGACGGCGACCACGCTTACACCAA
>CAZCZS010000144.1:0-1783 GCA_964503355.1 uncultured Mesoaciditoga sp. | reverse complement strand
ACAAAAGAGCTTCAAAATTTCGTCTCCCTTGTCGTGACCGTATCTATCGTTCAACCTTTTGAATCTATCCATATCCACCATGACGATCACGTCTTTTGAAGAAAGTTTCAACTCGTTCAAAACCTTCCTGTTGAAAACACCCGTCAGCGGATCGGTGAGAGCGGCCTTGTGAGAAAGCACCATGCTCGTGTAAGTCTTCGAATAATCTTTCGTTATGAAAATGCCCACTCCTCCTATAAGACTCATCACAACGTATGAGATCAAGAAGGCGTTTGGCTTCCCATTCAAAGTTAAGAAGATTATGTACAATCCAATTCCGAAAGCCAACGTGATCGGATAGACGAGTTCGTACGCTTTTCTGATGTACACCTCCATCATCGTAACGGTTATCATGGCGAAAGAAAGCAGCGCGCCGATGATCAATGAACGCTTGAACAAAAACAGTGTGGGTTGCGCTGCGACGTACATCGAGACGAGAATCGTGGCCGCGAGAAACGCTTTTGAAAGTTTTAAATCACCAAAAATCTCCCTTTCCATTCCGTCAAAAAAGAGAAAAACGGCGTTGTAAAGTGATATGACAAACACCTTTCTCAAAATCATGTAAGTTATAACGCTTTCAACGAACCAATATCGAAGATCGGTAAGGTAAAGCGACATGAAAAAAGCGGCCATGCCTATCACGAAATACTTTCTTCTGTTCTTTTCGTTCGTGAAGGACAAAGAGATGAGAACCAATCCCACCGCCAAAGCCATTCCCATCATTATCAAAACGATATCGTACTTGAAAAATCGGCTGGAGAGTATGCGGTTCTTAATTCTACGGTATCTTCCAACGTATGGAACTATCGCCAAACCGGCGTTGTAAAGCGCGAAGATTTTCACCTTCAACACGTTCTTTTCGTTGGATAAAGGCGAAAAACGTATCACGTGAACTTCATTCCAAACGTTTCCAACGCCAACCGAATCTCCACACTTGTACACCAGATTTCCGTTGAGATAAACCTCAAATCCTCCACCGTTAATTTCTGGAATCACAAGCGTGTCATCGCCGTTTTCACGCGTACGAAATTCCTTGGTGAGCGTCACGATCGTTGGATGTTTGATCTTGATTTCAACTGGCACCTTGACGTATTCGCTTTTTCCATCGATCGTCATGAGCCATCTTCCAGCCAGCACCTTAGAAGGCGGAGTGTAAATGTATTCCGTCATGAAATAGATAAGCAAAAAGATGAATATCGCCGCCGCTATTCTTGTCAACGCTTTCAAAGTGCCCTCTCCTATCCCTTGAAAAACTTCACGCTATCTTTCACGTCGTTTTGATCTTACATTTATCCTCATGAACTTGGCGTTGTTGGAGATCTGATCCGCCGTCTCAAAAACTTTAAAACGATTTTTACGTAAATAGGAAATTATTAATACAATATTATAAAGAACGAGTTACTACATCGTTTCATCTTTGTGATTATAACACCCTTTTCCCATTCGTTTCAACAAGAAACGAGAAAAAAGGGCATTTTTAAAATGCCCTTTCTAAAACATTCATCGAAACGTCTTCATCTCATCATGAGTTTCACGCTGGCGTCGCTTTCAAAATCATCGCTCCAGCTCTTCCTTTAGAGTATTTTTCTTTAATTTAACGTTATCCCATAAGGATATGAAAAGAAGAAATGTTCATTCACGCTCGAAATTTCCTCGGTATTTTTCTCACACTTGATGAAAGGTTAACGCGATAAAAGTTCATGGAAATACCGAATTTGTGAGCGTATTCGAAAGATATCTTTCG
>CAZCZS010000143.1:0-1889 GCA_964503355.1 uncultured Mesoaciditoga sp. | reverse complement strand
GACTATTTTATATCCATCTTTCAAAAGTCCTTGATAATTCGCAAGGGCTAATCCGATATTTCCCGCTCCGACGATCCCAACATTCCACGTCCTGTTTATACCCATGATATTTTCCAACGATTCTTTGAGGTACTTAAGGTTGTATCCAGTTCCCCTCTTTCCAAATCCTCCGAAATAGGAAAGGTCTTTTCTTATCTGACTCGACTTTATGGAAAGTCTTTCTCCAAGTTCTTTTGAAGAGATCATCTCTTTTCCGGATTTGATGAGCGTTTCAACGCATCTATGGTAAAGGGCCAATCTTTTCGCGACAGGCGACGGTATCTTTGACTTTTTCGTGTTCATCTCATTCACCTCACAAAACTATGTTTACAAGTTTGCCTTTGATGACAAAGGTCTTTTTTGGCTTCTTTCCGTTCAACATGTTTTTTATCTTCTCAAGTTGAAGGGCCATTTCTATGATCTCTTCATCTTTTAAAGATGGATCCACTTCAACGTGAGCTCTTACCTTTCCGTTGATCGTTATCGCCATCTTCACTTTTCGCGCTTGAAGGGCTTCTTCATCGTACGTTGGCCACGGCTCATTTGTGACGAAAGGTTCGTTGCCCATCCTTTCCCATAACTCCTCTGCTATATGCGGAGCAAATGGAGAAAGGGCTGGCACGAATTTATCGGCAAATTCTTTTAAAAGGCCCACGTTCAGCTTCTTCTCATCCGTTGAATTCACGTAAGCGGTGAAAGTGTTTATCAGTTCCATAAAGCCGCTTACGACGGTGTTGAATCTAAAAGCTCCCTCTATATCCTGGGTTATCTTCTTTATCATGGAATGTAACTTCATTCTTAATTCATGTTCTACATCGTTCAGTTCGTCTTTTTTTACAGATTCATTTGAACTCTTTATCAAAGGCAGAATTTTTTCGAAAAGATTCCACATCTTGGTAACGAACCTATCAACACCTTCAATACCGCTATCTTGCCATTCCGCGTCTTTTTCTGGCGGCCCCATGAAGAGAATGTAAAGGCGCAAAGTATCCGCTCCGTATTTCTCTATCATTTCGTCCGGTGAAACGACGTTACCCTTCGATTTTGACATCTTGGCTCCGTCCTTGTATATCATTCCTTGAGTGAAAAGATTCTTAAATGGTTCATCAAACGAAAGCTCACCAGCGTCCCTAAGAGCCTTTGTTATAAACCTTGAATAGAGCAGATGGAGAATGGCGTGTTCCACTCCACCTATGTACTGATCCACGGGAAGCCACTCGTCCACGTCTTTTTTCTCAAAAGGCTTATCTTTATCTTTTGGATTAACATATCTCAAATAGTACCAAGAAGAATCCACAAAAGTATCCATCGTATCGCTTTCTCTTATCGCCGGTCCACCGCATTTTGGACATGTGGTGTGAAGGAATTCTTCATCGGTTGAGAGGGGAGACTTTCCAGTTGGATCGAATTTGACATCTCGAGGCAATTTCACCGGCAAATCTTCTTCTTTCACCGGAACGATTCCACACTTTTCACAGTAAACAACGGGAATAGGTGCACCCCAATAACGTTGCCGCGATATCAACCAATCTCTTAATTTGTAATTCACCGTTTTTTTGCCCATCTTGTTTTCTTCAAGATAATCAAATATTTTCTCTATAGCTTCTCTGTTGTTCATGCCGGTAAACGGCCCTGAATTTTTCAATATGCCGTCTCCGTCGTACGGCAAGTCGCAATCTTTTGATGTTACAACTTCTCTTATCTCTAAACCGTACTTAACGGCAAAAGCGTAATCTCTGCTATCATGAGCTGGAACGGCCATAATGGCTCCCGTGCCGTATTCGTAAAGTATGTAATTCGCGACGTATATCGGAACCTTTTCTCCGTTAACGGGATTTATCGCGTGAGTA
>CAZCZS010000142.1:0-1890 GCA_964503355.1 uncultured Mesoaciditoga sp. | reverse complement strand
AAGTGGTGGCGGTTCCGACACCCAAAGGTTCTAAATCGTTCAAAATCAGAATAACGGGAATTCCAATAGTGTACAATTACGTGTCTGATATGCTCATGCGTTCCCAATACGAATCGATGTTCATATCCGCAATGGTCGTTTTCGTTCTTTTGATGCTGCAGATGTCTTCCGTTTTCATGGGTCTGATCGGCTTGATACCAGTCGCCTTGACGGTCGTCTTCAATTTCAGCGTGATGGGATTTTTCCATATACCACTTAATGCCATAACCATAACCATAGCTTCCATGACGATAGGTGTGGGTGTGGATTACGTCGTTCAAATATTCAGCAGGTTCAAGATCGAGTTCAAAAAACTTCAAGACGCTCATGAAGCCATCGCGGAAACTCTAGCGACTTCCGGAAAAGGGATTTTGTTCAACTCCCTCGCTTCATCTGCTGGTTTCGCCACACTTTTCACGTCCAACATAGAAGGATTAAAACAATTCGGCATACTCGCCATTTCGACGATGATGGTGGCGTTGATGTTGGCGATCTTCATACTTGTGCCGATACTTTCAACCATTCACAACGGTTATTTTGAAAAAATCTTCAAAATCAAAAAGGAGAGGTGATGAATCATGAAGAAGTTCTTTTCAGCTCTGACGTTTGGCGTGATAGCGCTCTTTTTGACGACGGTATCATTTGCCATGACAGCCGATCAGGTCATGGACAAGGTGATAGAAGAGAATTCGAATTTCAAAACGCAAAAGGTGGAATTGCACATGTGCATCCAAACCAAAGGAAGCCCTGATAAAAATTACGATCTCGTCATCTACGTTTACAACGAAGGTTCAAACGAGAAATACGCTTTTATCAGGTTCACGAATCCCGAAAATATAAAGGGTTTGTCTTTCCTAAGTCTTGGAAAAGACAAAGAATACCTGTACATGCCTGCTTACCATAGAGTTCAACGCATAGCCGGATCTTCCAAGAATTCAGAATTCGCCGGTTCCGATTTCACGTACAACGATCTTTCTCTTTTGTATTCCCAAAAAGAAGAGGGAAAATACACTTTGTTGAACGAAAGCGATACCAAATACGTTATCGAAATAACGCCAACAAGCGAAAACTCGAATTATTCAAAGCTTGTTATGACCATAGATAAAAAATACATGTTGCCCGTGAAGGTAGAGTTTTACAAAGATGGGAAACTTTACAAAATCATGGAAGATTCAGAGCCGGAAGAGGTGCAAGGAAGATGGTTGTTCAAGCATATTTCTGTCAAGATGGCGGATGGATCATCGCAAACCATATTGAGTTTGGTAAACACGAAATTCGACTTGAACATACCAAAAAACTTCTTTACCGTTAGAACGCTTTTCATGCCGATATTGAGATATTGAGGTGAAAAATCGTGAAAAAGATAATCCTTTCACTTCTATTTCTCTGCGTGGCGATGGTTTCCTTTGCCACGCCTCAGATCTCGGGTAATGCCGGCTACGTGTTGAGATATTACAACGGTCAAATCGTTCAGGCTATACGTGACGTGAATAGCTCGACTTTAAACCTCGGAAACGGATTCAGTGCCAAGATAAAGTTCACGATTTTGGAATCTCGAATGCTGTCAGATTTCTTTGCCCAAAATTGCAAAGCACCTTTGTTTTCTCAAACGAGCATGTCAAACCTTACCTTCAACGAGATGTACCTCGTTTACAACGGTGAAAAATTCGGCATGAAAGCCGGAAAATTCTACATTTCGTGGGGAACGAGTCCATTGGAAAATCCAGTCAGTTTGGTAGCACCGTACGATTTCACGAATATCTTCGATTCACCAATTCAAAGATCCGTTCTCGCTTTTCAAACAACCCTGTGGTACGAAAACGGATCTTCCTTGGAGCTGGACGTGATACC
>CAZCZS010000141.1:0-1895 GCA_964503355.1 uncultured Mesoaciditoga sp. | reverse complement strand
TGCTAATTCTATTTCTTGAGTTCCTTTTTTTATACTCAAATAGCTTAGATTGAACTTATTTTGAAATATTTTTTTTACTATCCAATGATTTTTATCCGTATTAACCAAATAATTAAGATTTGTATTGGTTAAAAATACTTCTTTATATTTTGGAATAATAAAAAAAGTGGATATTAGATCTTGATCATTATTTCCTATGTAAGCCTTCTTTATTTCATGATTATTTTTATCGAAAAATATTATGGTTTTTCTGGATTTTTCATGACTTTGGTAAGAGCGCTCACTTCGGCTATCAGTTGGTAACCAGCGGCAGATGGTAGAAGCTCTTCGAAAGCAACCATCGAAGGAGAATTTCGGTGTGCAGCCGCGAAGGCATCGTTGACGTAAAGATCGGCTAGGGGAGCAAGATGACGAATTATATAGGTGTTCAACATCTGATGTGGTTCTAATTTCACCACGTTCTCAAATGTTGACACTTCCTCCGTAAGGTAACGAACGTTTCCCAACAATATGGCCTCTCCACTTTTAAGCCCTTTCACCCGCTCTTGAGCGGCTGGACCTGCGACATCATCTATGTATTCGATTCTTTTGCCAATTTTTTCTGAAAGCTTTTCCGCATGCTCTTGTAAGGGTATCAAATTATGATAATCTAGAGTGTCTCCCTGATGGGCAAGTATTGCCAGTTTGGCTCCGTTTTGCATTAAATACTTTATCGTTGGAATACTTTTGTTAATCCTGTTTTCATTTACTATACGCTTTGTATGGGGATCTATGGGGGAATTTATGTCTACCCTTAGAATAACGGTTTTATCTTTGAATTCAAAATCCTCTAGTGTATGCATTCCAAGAGCAGGCATCAATTGTTCCCTCTTCCTATCTTGAGATATTTATTTGTGAGAGATACCGCTTCCAATCTATCGGTTTGCATTTCCATGGCAGCCCTTATACCGTCGATGTTTTCCGGAATTACAACGGCTTCCTGAGGAATGTTTATGGCGTAGATGATGTTTCCCTCAAAAATCGTCACGGTTTCTTCCCACACGGCTATTTCGTACATATCTCCGCGTGGATTTCCGAGATCTCTGGCGTATTTAAAAAGCGACGCGTTGCCCAAAAATCCATCGGCGATCCGTACCACTCGAATTCTCGGATGAGCTTCAAAAAGTTGGAGAACCTCTTCTTTCGTGGTTTCCCTTTTTGGTTTGGCTACGACGGAAATTATGTGGCCGTGAGTAACTGGTGTATGAACAAGAATGCCAGTCGCTTTAACGTGAGGCATTACCAACATGAGATCCACCGCTTGGTGATTTGGAACGGGATCAACTTTCAAAGCGTTGGTCAGCCCCCGATGGTAATCTCCTGGATCGGCAACTCGTCGAATGATGGTGATGGCCACGCTTTCTATACCTATCTCCCTGTCCAAGCAATCAACCGATCTTATCAATCCTGTCGTGTTGCAGGAAGTTAATTTTAAAAACTGCTTTCCGATTCCTTTTTCGTAGTTAGCGTAACCGTGAAAGAAAACATCCGCGACGCTGGTCTTTTCTCCACCTTGAAAGATGGCCTTTTTCCCGTATTTTTCGTACAAGAGTTTGTTTTTTTCTCCTACTCCTGCACTTGTCGCATCTAAGATTATGTCCACTTTTTTAACAAGATCGTCTATGGTTCCAGAAATTGGTATACCATGTTCTTCCAGTTTCTCTCTGTTTTCTGGTACTGCCAAATAAAAATCATAAGGCATGCCCTTTTCCTTTAGAGCAAGCACTGGTAGCGTTGGTGCCACGTCTGCCACACCTACAAGTTCCATGTCTTCTTGAAGTGCAACACCATCCGCCAATCTCTGTCCAATCGTTCCATACCCAACTACACCAACTTTTACCATTTTTTATTCCTCC
>CAZCZS010000140.1:0-1987 GCA_964503355.1 uncultured Mesoaciditoga sp. | reverse complement strand
AAAATATGCGGTTATCACTTTGTTATCCTCCACTATCACGCGCAACAAGCGTTTATTAAATATTTTCTGGTAAATTTTTCTACCATTTTTACTTTCGACTATTTCATCCGGTTTGCTCAGAGTTTTCTCGACATAATTACGCTGAATATTTCTTTCCTTCATTTGAAAAACGACGTGATCAGTCCACTTCCATTTCAATTTTCTACCTCTCACAGAACATTTTTATTGTATCCAATGGGATCTTCAAAAATTGCTTCGGCTTGTCTTCGGTGGAACGAGGCCAAAATCTTTTGCCAGAACCACCGGCGAGAATGAGCGCTTTTATCTCCAAGGGATCTCCCCTTTTGTATGTCAATATTTTTCGATTGAATTATATAATTAAAACCGTGAAAAGTGAATGGTGAGGGATAAGAAGTGAAAAGTGAGTGGTGAGGAGTGAGTAGAAGGTAGAAATGATTAAAAGTGAGCGGCGAGGTGAGCCGTAACGGATAATCCATGGATCAAAAATATGCTGGCTTTTTACAGTATTACAAGAGCAATATCATAAAGCGCCCTCAGCCGTGTTAAAATAAACATGAAATCATATCAGAGATAACACCAAATGAAAGGGAGTGATGAAGGATTCTTAAAATTGTAGAAGTAAGGCCCTTGAAAAAATACAAAATTTTTCTAAAATACAAAGACGGTACAAACGGGATCGTTGATCTTTCAAACATAGTCAATAAAGGGATTTTCAAAAAACTACAAGATGAAAAAAATTTTTTGAAAGTTCACGTAGATAAAAGAAGTGGAGCATTATCTTGGGGGAATGGTCTTGAGATATGTGCGGACGCTTTGTATATGAAGATCGTAAGAAAATCTCCTGACGAAGTCTTTGAAAAAAAGATATCTTCCAATGCCTAAAATAAGCGAATTTTATGGTATAACGATCTATATGTTCTACGCGGATCACAATCCGCCTCATTTTCACGCCAAATATGGTAAATATGAGGTAATAATTGAAATTAAAAACTTGTCAATTGTAACTGGAAAACTTCCATCCCGGGCTCTCGGAATGGTTGTGGAATGGGCTTCCATTCATTCTAAAGAACTTCTTGAGAACTGGAATTTGTCCAAGTCTTTCGAAACGTTAAAAAAGATAAGTCCCCTCAAGTAAACTTGCGTAACAAGATTTTTTGTCTGGGTTTTAAGAGTTGATTTTATTTTGCAGTTGTTGTTTGCCATATGCCATTTTGGCACATAAGGTGGAAGTACGGCTCTTCATCATTTATCATTTCATATGCAGTTTGAATACACTCTTGGATCATGGTTTTATCCGAAGTGATGTTTAGGAATTGTTTTGGTTTTTCTTTCGTGGATTTTGGCCAGAATCTTTTGCTAGAACTACCGGCGAGAATAAGCGTTTTTATCTCCAAGGGATCTCCCCTTTTGTATGTCAATATTTTTCGATTGAATTATATAATTAAAACCGTGAAAAGTGAATGGTGAGGGGTAAGTGGTAATAAAGGTAGGTGGCGCGTAGCGAGTAGTTAGCAGTAAGTGATAAATAGCGTGTGGCGTGTAACAAGTAATGAATCAAAAAGCCACGTGCTACGATTCACAGAAGACAAACCGCAATTCATTTTTGTCAAGATAAGTGTTGTAAAAGTTGAAAAAAACGCTTTTTTCAACGACAATTTTCAATCCTGATTTTCCAAAAGTTGTTCATCAGGAACATCTCTGAAGTATTTGGCGGGTACTCCAGCCACTATGATTTTCGCAGGCACATCTTTTGTGACAACCGCTCCAGCTGCAACAAGCGCGTCTTCACCTATGACAACTCCAGGCAATATCGTTGCGTTAACTCCTATCCTCGCTCCTTTTTTCAACGTGGGGCCTTTGAAATGTTTAGTTCTCTCTTTTCCGCGTGCAAGATAATTATCGTTGGAAAATGAAACTTCAGGCGCTATGAAACAGTAATCTTCTATCTCTGAAATGGCCGTTATGT
>CAZCZS010000139.1:0-2015 GCA_964503355.1 uncultured Mesoaciditoga sp. | reverse complement strand
AATTGTTCATCTATTATCCCGTCGCTCACATGATCTGGGGTGGAGGAATATTCCAACAATGGGGAGTCCTTGATTTTGCGGGTGGTATCGTCGTTCATGCCATAGCAGGACTCGCGGCGTTGGCCTCTATAATTTATCTTGGCAGGAGAAAAGTATGTTGTGATGACGCTTCACACAACCTTCCGATGGTTGCGCTTGGAACCGCTTTGCTTTGGTTTGGATGGTTTGGATTCAACGCGGGAAGTGAATTGGTGGCAAACGGAGTTACAACCCTTGCATTTGTGAACACGGATATAGCGGCTGCGGTTGCAGGTTTTACGTGGTTGATAATGGAATGGGTAGCTTCCAAGAAGGCTAAGAGTTTGGCTTTCATGACGGGAAGTGTGGCAGGATTGGCCACGGTTACACCGGCAGCCGGTTATGTCTCCGTTCCCAGTGCGATGCTTATAGGTTTACTCGCTGCCCTAATTTGTTACGGTATGGTGAAAGCCGTGAACAACTCAAGAGGTTTAGATGACGCTTTGGATGTGTTTGGAGTTCACGGTGTTGGCGGAATATTGGGAATATTGATGCTTGGATTGCTCGGTGAGGTGGCTGTCAATCCGAGTGGAGCAAACGGATTATTTTTTGGCAATGCGGCTTTCTTCGGAAAAGAAGTCGTGGCCGTTTCGGTGTTAAGCGCCTATTCATTTGTGATCACACTCTTCATATTCTGGTTTAGCAATCTCTTTATAAGGGTAAAGGCCAACGAAGATGAAGAGGAAAATCCAGATGAAACTCTACATGGAGAAAAAGCGTACAGTTGAGAAAAATACAAGAGAAATACTTATTTTGATGTTTTTGGCCAAGGCTTGTCCTTGGCCAATTTAAAATTAGACTGTCTATTGAGAAAGGAGATTTTTCATGGATTTAAGGGAGAAGAAACTCAACTCTTCTTTAAGATTCAACGGTAGAATGATAAAGCTCTACGTTGACGAGGTGGAGCTGCCGAACTCTCACAGAGCGACGAGAGAAGTTGTAAGGCATCCTGGTGCTTCTGCCGTTTTGGTAGTGGATAATAGGGGATTTTTGGTCTTGGAAAGACAGTACAGATACCCGATCGACGAATTGTTGTGGGAAATTCCGGCCGGAAAACTCGATAAAGGCGAACCTCCCCTCAACTGTGCCAAAAGGGAGTTGAAAGAGGAAACGGGTTTGATCGCGAAAGAATGGCAGGAGTTGGGGTACATTTACACCACTCCCGGATTTTCCGACGAGAAGATATATCTCTTTTTCGCAAAGGTTTTTGAAAAAGGAGAACAACATTTGGATGAAGATGAATTTGTGGAAATGAAATATTTTTCCCGTGAAGACGTTGAAAATATGATAGCAACAGGTGAAATTGTTGATTCCAAGACGATCGCCGCTTTTTTCAGAGCTCAAAAGAAGGGATTGCTGAAATGAACGCCGAGATAGTTTCAACCGGTACCGAATTGCTTTTGGGAAAGAACTGCAACGAAGATGCCAGAATTCTCTGTGAGGTTTTGGCGAGATGTGGTATCGATGTCCATAGGTACACCACCGTGGGGGATAACGTTGAAAGAATAGCTCAAGCTTACTCGGAAGCCTTGCAAAGAGCCGACATCGTTATTTCAACTGGAGGCTTAGGTGGAACGGATGATGACGTTTCAAAGCAAGCAGCATCCGTCGCCACGAAAATCCCACTTGAAAAGAACGAGAAGATAGAGAATTTTTTGAAAGAGAGAAAAGTTTCCTCTCAAAGGATCGTGAACTCTTTTTCTCGCATACCAAGGGGTGCAATTTTATTTGAAAACACCGTTGGTGTTGCACCTGGTATCGTCATACCGATTGGCAAAAAATATCTCATACTTTTACCCGGCCCACCTTCCGAGTTGAAATCCATATTGAAAAATGGCCTTGAGGATTTTCTGAGAAATTTGGGAAACGCTTACATATTGAACAAAGTCGTGAAGGTGTATGGAATGAGGGAATCCGAGGTGGAGGAACTCGTTCAT
>CAZCZS010000138.1:235-2035 GCA_964503355.1 uncultured Mesoaciditoga sp. | reverse complement strand
AAAATAGTCGCTCTCTTCGATAGGAACGAGAAAAAGGTTGGTAAAAGTGTTGGGACAAGAAAAGTGCCAATCTTTCATACAAAAGATATGTGTGAAAAGATAAAAGAACTTTCCATAGAAATAGGTGTTATAGCCGTTCCGGCGGAATACGCACAATCTGTTGCTGATAAATTGACGAAGTGCGCTGAGATAAAGGGAATAATAAATTTTGCGCCGGTTAAAATATACGTTGAAAACGTTAAATTGGAAGATGTCGATATATCGATTTCTTTTAAGTCTTTGACGTTCAAGATCTGGAGTGAAATTCTTGGAAGAAAATGAAAAGCTCATAAACAGGATAGTTGAGGAATTGGGAAATAAGGCTATTCCCAAGTTGATAGATTTTCTCTTCGATTCCGATGCAAAAACCGCTGAGTTGGCATCGGATATATTGAAAAATCTTGACAGTTGTGAAGAAGTGAAAAGCGAAATGAAAAAACGCTTGGAAAATGGTGAAAAAAGCGTGGGTATGTTCTATGCAGCTGATTTATTGGGGGATATGAAATGTCCAAAATCGAAGGAAATTCTCTATCGAGTGTTGGACGTTGTTGAAGATGAGAAAGAAGCGGTTGTTGTTTACGGGGCGCTTTTGAAAATTGGAGAAAAAGAAGCCGAAAAGTATCTTCTTTACGAATTCGAAGAAGATCCGTACATGAGAAAATCCCTTCTTGATGTGGCCATAGCGTTGGAACCTTCCGATAATCCTGAGGTTTTCAAGGCGATTCTCGAGAAGGCGAAAGAAAAGGGAGAACTAGTTGAAGTTCTTCAAGCGATGTGTAACAGACATCCTGCGTTTTTTCAACTTCTGCCAGATGAAATGAAAGATAGGTTCAGATGATGAAAGAATTCGTAATGTATTTAAACGGTATAAACGGTTTTTCGTTGGGTGGTGCTGCGGTTCTAAAGGAATTTCAAGAAATGGGACTTATCCCGGCTAGGATATACGCTTGTGGAACGGGTGCCTTGTTTGCCAACGATTTTGCCGCCATGGATGGGAATTTTGAGGATAGAATAATTTACCGTTTTTCTCATCTTTCGAAGAGTTTTAGGCTTTTCATTAACACGGGAGAATCGCTTTTCTCCAAATTCACAAGCGTTTACAAATTGGCCGCTAGCGTTACGTCAAGCAAGATAAAGGGTATGGTGAAGGAAAAGGTGATGATATCAAGGTTGGAAAACACCTTTAAGCCTCAAATGGACGTTGTCTATTCCGCTGTGAATCTGTTGAAAGCCAAAGAAGTTCTTTTGACGTCTCGAGAATGGAAAGCAGGTCTAAAGGCTGCGATGTCCGTTGTTCCCATCTTTGTACCAGCCGATTACAGGAATCAAAAACTCGTTTCCACCACAAACGTCACGGGAGTACCGGGTTTTTCAACTTTGAACGAGGAAAAACGTTTCAAGATCTTTGTTAACACCATGCCGCATGTCGGCACAAAGAAAGTCACGAAAACATGGGAAATAATGATGAGGGCCGATTATTTGCGCACGATTGCATTGATAGAGAGCTTTTCAAAAGAATTCGATATGATAATCGATTTTTCCGATCTTCCCGATGAGATATCCGATTTTTCTCTCCAATCATGGTCGTACGTTAAGAAGAAGACGAAAGCGATGATGAAGGATACAGATGTTAGAACAAAACTCATTCTTTAAGTGCTCCCTGTGTTAGTCCAGCTACTATGTACTTCTGCGCGAAGGCAAAAACCACGATGGTTGGAAGCAGCGCGACTATCAATCCCGCACTCATAACGTTCCACTGAA
>CAZCZS010000138.1:0-225 GCA_964503355.1 uncultured Mesoaciditoga sp. | reverse complement strand
GAATTCCAGCCTTTGAAATGAAAGAGTTCAAAGCCACAGGAACCGTCATCTTCGAATTGCTGTTTATAAAGAGCACCGCTGTGAACAATTCGTTCCACGTGTTGACAAAAGAAAAACTGAAGATGGCCGCTATACCAGGCAAAGAAAGCGGAATTGTGATACGAAAAATGGCACCTATTCTCGATGTTCCATCTATCATGGCGGCTTCTTCCAAAGAACGTGGTA
>CAZCZS010000137.1:0-2163 GCA_964503355.1 uncultured Mesoaciditoga sp. | reverse complement strand
GGGGCTCTTTTTAAGTCTTTACAAAGATGCTTTGAATAAAGTGAATGTAGATACGTCTAATCTTTTTGTAGACTCTCATCCTATCCTTGCCAATTCTTCCGTGAACAATCCAAAGAATTTCTTCGCCAAAAAGCTTTCTCGTGACCACGATGCAACTTGGGGAGTAAAGCCAAAAGCTAACGATGGCAAATCAAATTTCATCTACTTCTTTGGATACAAAAAGCATGTCGTATCCGCTGGCCCTGTCCCAATCCACTCTATCATTACTCGTGCAAATGTCTCTGACTCAAAGTATCTCATACCATTACTTGAATTTATCAAGTCCAATTACAACTTCTCTTCTTCGAATGTTTGCGCGGATAATGGGTATGATTCAAATAAGAACCACGACTACATCTTCCTGACTTTCAACGGCTATTCTTTCATCCCAAAGAAGAGGTCCATACACAATTTGTGATAGCCTATCCAAAAATAAAGCGCATAGTTAAGGGAAAAAACAAAGGTCATTGTCAGTCAAATAAGTGTTCCACTTCAAGCAGTTGTTACAATGCAAAAGACCGCCTTCATCTTTATAGATCATAGCTAATCGTAGTTTTCATCTTTTCAATAGAGATTGGATTAAACCATTGGCCCATAATTTAGCTTCTCTTTCCAACATCTCAAATAACTTTTCTAAGAAAAGTTGGTGTTGCTTTACAACTTTCTAATTTTTGGGTAGTATATGATAAAATGAACTAAAAAACAGGCAAGGCAATCTGAGTAAAAATATTACAAAGCCAAAGGTTAAAAACTATGCAGACGCATCCGCATTAAGAGATATTTCCATAAACCCATCTGCAGCTATTTCTGTTCCGGCGTATTCAGTTCCAACGCAAAATACTCCACAACCTGCTACACATCCACTACCACATATTACATCACACCAAAATCCACTAACAGGTGAGCGATTTGCTATTTTCATATTAATTCCTCCTTTAATTTTTTCTATTAACTCACATTGCCCTGCCTAAATCATCTTAATTTTCTACAAAGTAAGTTTAGATTACCAACGTATTGATATTGAACATTCAACACCACAGCAGTTTGAGGATTTTTTGAATTGGTGTTATTCGTATTCCCTGTATCATCACAAAAAAATTTCTATTAGAGAAGAAAAAGAAACTTAAAATCATGACTGTAATTATCACAACAGTTAGAGTCCTTTTCATGTATTCTTCCTCCCCACCACAAATTCTCATTTTCATCATACAACACACGTTTAGTGAGGACCAAATTTGACGATCTCGCAAAGCCTTATGAGATAAGGACTTGAGAGTGGTGAAAATTGTTACATTACCCCCCTTTTGGGCACTTTTTCTGTTATAATTTGATATAATGTTTTAAGTCAGGAGATGAAAAGCCTTGAATTATAGCTTTCTTACGTCGTTAAATGAAATAAAAGCACATGGTTCTTTTTCATTCCCTTTTATGAATTTTTGCCTGGAGCAAAACATTTCGAAAGGTGAAAGATCTTTTATCCTGGTTTTAAAGAACCAACTCCTTTTTGATAACTTAAAGGCTTTAGACGAAGTGAAAGAAGGGTTGAAGTATTGCTCTGACAAAAACATCGTTTATCTACTTTTGATGAAGAAACTTGAGTTACTCAGGCGACTTGGAAGGAGTAAACGCGCAGAACAAGTGTACAAACATCTCAGGAAAGATATTTCAAATGTTTCTCCAAGCATAAGAGAATTCTTTTTAGCTGAGCTAAGCGGTCATAGAGCATTGAACGGAGAAAAAGATGTTATTTGCAAAATAAATTTGGATAGTGATTACATGAGTAAGGCTGCCAAGGCCTATATTGAAATGAACATGGGGCGTGGCTTGGTAAAGAATGGATCTATAGAAGAAGGATTGATTCATTTTGAGAGAGCTTACGAACTTGCAAAAGAAGCGAAACATCCATCTGCAATGATCGATGCTTTGAATCTATTGGCTTGGTACGGCATTAAATATGACTTGGACGATGCCACAAATTATGCGAAAGATGCGCTTTACAACGCAGGATATTTTTTTGAAATGATAAATCCAGCCATCTTCGATACAACAATTGAAGTTATGAAAAGCGCTAATGATTTATCACTTTTCGAAGTGTCAAGGGATTTTTTACAGATGTACGATAAA
>CAZCZS010000136.1:0-2237 GCA_964503355.1 uncultured Mesoaciditoga sp. | reverse complement strand
GCGATGTTTATTTGATAAATGCCATTGGCTTGTAAAGTTGACGCACAACGTGAGTTAAAAGTTTATCGATATTATTCGTCATTCATGAGTTAGGGATATATGGAAAACAAAACTCATGAAATCATGTGTGAAAAAGTTGTCTTTTTCTGTTAAAATCCAAATTTTTCAACGTTGAGGTGATCTTTATCATGAAAAAAGGATATGTCCAAGTTTACACGGGTAACGGAAAAGGTAAAACAACGGCCGCTATAGGACTTAGCACGAGAGCCGTAGGAGCGGGATTAAAAGTCGCGTTTATTCAATTTATGAAAGGACAACACACCAGTGAGATGGAAAGTTTTTCAAAACTTGGAATAGAATTTTTCCAAGGCGGAAATCCTGAATTCGTAATAGGTAAGCCAAAAGAAGACGACGTAAAGGCAGCAAAAGAAACCTTCGAATTGGCAAGAAAAAAGGCAACAAGTGGAGAGTACGATATGGTTGTGTTAGATGAGATAAACATAGCGGTTTACATGGGCTTGATAGAGGAAGAAGAACTTTTGAAGTTAATGCAGGATAAGTCAGAAGGAACGGAACTCGTTTTAACCGGAAGATATGCAACTCAAAAAGTCATGGAAAAAGCCGATTTGGTGACAGAAATGCGTGAGATAAAGCATTATTTCAACGCCGGCGTCAAAGATAGAATTGGAATCGAACGCTGAATTGTAGTGCGACTACACGATTTTGATTTTCTTAAAAAAATTCACCTGCACGGCTACCACACTTGTTAACAAAAGGGTGGCCATCATCGCAAGACCACACATTCCATTTGAAAGTTGAAGAACTATACCTCCTAAGAGAGGACCAAATCCAGAAAGCGTTCCAATGGTGGCTTCGTGAAAGCCACCTTGTTTGCTGTGATCTTCATCAGGTGAATTCAAAGCGTAGAATATGGTATACGTGTAAGGAACGGCGTACGTTATTCCGGAAAAAAAGGCCAACAAGAAAAATTGAGGTATAGAGGGTGGAATGAAAAGCAGAATGGTCGTTATGGGAAATCCTATCATCATGAAAAAAGCTTTAACGGGATTTCCAACCCATATGCGTATTTTGCCGAGAACTATAAATGTTATCAAGACTCCAAGGTTAGCACCGGCTGCTAAAAAACCGCTCATTGAAAGCGGAATGCCGCTAAAAGTGGCCAATTTTGGAAATAAAGAAAGAAAAGCAGCGTAGATCAATCCTGAAAGTACAAGTGTTGCCCTATAGGTCCTCCTGTAAAGGGATATCTTTGGAAAATCCACTTCACGGGAGGGTATTTTTATTTTTGGAGATGGAGCAAAGTGGATGCTTTCTCCATTTTTTAAAATGTCCTTTCTTATCAACCAAAATGCAAGTAAATTCAGAAAGATCGAGTATCCAAAAACCAAATAAGGAAATCTTACGATTAAGAATGGTCCAAAAATTATTCCCAAAATGTTACCGGTACTCCAAGAAATGTTGAAACGATTGATGGTACTCGCGGCATCGATACCCATTTTCTTTTCCCGCTTTGAAAGTAAACCTTCAATTTGCGGGAAAAACGTTCCAAAAAAAACGTTGACACCTATGATGAATATGAACAACGCTACTATGTTAAACAGGAAAAAACCAATTAAATTGAAAATAGAAAAAAACAAGAAAGCATACAAAACGACTTTCTTATGACCGTATCTGTCACCGAGTCTTCCCAACATGAAACTCGTTACGATGTAAGAGAGAGCACCTATGAAATTCATCAAGCCGATCGAAGAGAAAGAAAGCCCCCATCTTGCCGCTATTGTGTTGGCTGAAGATAAAAGGAGATACATCAAGGTGGAGAAAAGATTGCTCATGAGATGATAAAGATGATATCTACCTTTTATGAAATGCATGTTTTTACCTCGCCTTTTTTCATTCTGAACTTGATTATGATTCAGAATCAAGTTCTTTTTTCTTAGTGCCCTTTATTTCTCATCACTTACCATCACTTAAGATGAAAATCATTGCTTCGAAAAGACATCAATGTGAATTTCGAAGATGATTATACATTTTTTACCGTTTTTTTGATAGATCAGGTCAAGATGTTAGCTCACGTTGTGCTTGAGAACAACGAAAAAGGGATAAGTTGCAACGAAGTTCATTAAAAAGAGCATGAAATTAAAAAATGGATAATTAACTCGTGTAAGATGATCTGAACGAACTAACTTCAGGCTTTCAAACACTCCTCAACGTCATTG
>CAZCZS010000135.1:0-2429 GCA_964503355.1 uncultured Mesoaciditoga sp. | reverse complement strand
ACCGATATTTCCAGAGATAACGAAGGAAGAGCAAGAATACGTTGTTGAGAAGATGGAAGAATTCGTCAATTCAGTGGAAAGGAGATAATGAAGATGAATCTCATGGAAAAAATCAAGACTAAAAGTGCGAAAGTAGGAGTACTTGGCCTCGGTTACGTTGGCCTTCCATTAGCCGTTGAAAAAGCCAAGGCGGGTTTCAACGTGGTAGGTTTTGATATACAAAAAGAAAAAGTGGAAATGGTGAACGAAGGACACAACTACATCGGTGATGTTGTGGATGACGATCTCGAAAAACTCGTTAAAGAAGGAAAACTGCGCGCCACAACTGATTTCGATGAAATATCCGATTGTGATGTCATAACCGTTTGCGTTCCAACACCTCTTGACAAGTTTAAACAACCGGATCTCACGTACATTATCAACAGCACAAAAGAAGTTGCCAAAAGGCTTCACAAAGGCATGCTTGTAACGCTTGAATCGACGACGTATCCGGGAACGACAAACGAAGTTGTTTTACCGATTTTGGAAGAAACGGGATTGAAAGTTGGAAAGGATTTCTATCTCGCATTCAGCCCAGAAAGAGTTGATCCCGGAAATCTTATTTACAAAACGAAAAACACTCCCAAAGTCGTAGGCGGTGTAACCAAAAAATGCACCGAACACGCCAAAGCCATGTACGAAGCCATTCTTAATGCGCCCATACACGTGGTTTCAAGTCCAAGAGAAGCCGAAATGACAAAGATATTGGAAAACACATTTAGAATCGTTAACATAGCCTTAGCGAATGAAATGTCATTGATAGCCCATAGAATGGGGATAAATTATTGGGAAGTCGTTGAAGCCGCCGCTACGAAACCGTTCGGATTCATGCCGTTTTATCCCGGTCCCGGTGTGGGCGGGCACTGTATCCCAATAGATCCGTTCTATTTAACATACAAAGCGCGCCAGTACGATTATCATACAAGACTGATCGAAATGGCCGGCGAAATAAACGATTACATGTCTGAATACGTAGTCGAAAGACTTTCGGATATCCTGAATGACAGAAAAAAATGCCTTAACGGGGCTAACATCTTACTTTTGGGAGTCGCTTACAAAGGAGATATAGATGATTTAAGAGAATCACCGGCTTTAAAAGTGATAGAACATCTCGAAAAGAAACATGTGAAAGTTTTGTACCACGATCCGTACATTCCAAAGTTTTCCCATAACGACAAAAACTACGAAAGCGTTGCACTAACTGAAGAAATATTGAAGAGTGTGGATGGCGTGGTGATAACCACGGCACATAAGAAAAACGTCGATTACGAATTCGTGGCTAAAAATGTTCCTTTTATCTTTGATACCAAAAACATAACTAAGGACATGAAATTTAAGAACGTTTACGTACTTTAAAAACGTAGATTCGTAAGAAAGGAGTGCTTTTCTTGATCAAGGCAGGGCTCATTGGTTGTGGAAGAATAGGAACGAAAAAACATATAGAAGCCGCGATAAAGAATTCGGATGTTATGGAACTCACCGCGGTTTGCGATGTTGTTAAAAAAAAGGCGGAAAACGCCGCGGATATCGTTGAAAAAGCGGGATTAAAACGCCCAAAAGTTTTCACAGATCATAACGAACTTCTAAAAGAATCACTTGATTTTGTCGCCATCGCGACGGAATCAGGAAAACATTACGACATAGTCATGGACGCGTTGAACGCAAAAAAACACGTGCTTGTCGAAAAACCGATGGCGCTTTCAACGGCGCATGCAAAAATAATGTGCGAAAGCGCCGAAAAAAACAACTTAAAACTGGGTGTGTGTTTTCAAAATAGATTCAATCCTCCAATTCAAGAGTTGAGAAAAAAGATAGAATCCGGAGCCTTTGGCAAGATATTCCACGCCCATGTTGCCGTGCGTTGGAACAGAAACAAATCGTATTACGACCAGGCCTCCTGGCGGGGAACGTGGGAAATGGATGGAGGGGTGCTTTCAAATCAATCAACGCACGGAATAGACCTTCTTCAATGGATGCTAGGCGGACAGATGAAAGAAGTTTACGGTCACATCGCAAATTTAAACCATCCATACATAGAAGCTGAAGATCTTGGAGTTGGAATTGTCAAATTCGAAAATGGCGCAGTTGGAATAATAGAAGGAACATCCAACGTGTACCCGAAAAACCTTGAAGAAACGCTTGCTATATTCGGAGAAAAAGGCACCGTTGTGATAGGCGGATTGGCTGTTAACAGAATTCTAACGTGGAGGTTTGAAGGCGAAGATTCACATCCGTTTATGAATTTGGCAGATCCTCAAACCGTTTACGGTGAAGGGCATGTACCACTTTACAGAGATTTCGTGAACGCTATAACAGAAGATAGAGAACCGTACATAACTGGTAAAGAAGGGATGAAAGCGCTTGAAATAATTTTGGGGATATACCAATCA
>CAZCZS010000134.1:0-2450 GCA_964503355.1 uncultured Mesoaciditoga sp. | reverse complement strand
CTTTCCACGGTCTTTCTGTATTCTATTATCTCAAAATGCAAAAGTCAAGAACTCACATTGTGTACAAATAATAAACAAAGATAAGCCGTAACGAAGTTCATTGGAAATGGCATGAATGTTGGAAATGGATAATTAACTCGGATAAGATAATCTGAACAAGCTAACTTCAGCCTCTCAAACCCTCCTTAACGTCATTCCGGCCTACGAGCCGGGATCCCATAGGATAAGGACGAGATCCTGAATCAAGTTCAGGATGACCTTCTTTTGAAATGAGAATGAGATCCCGGATCAGGTCCGGGACGACCTTCGGTCGGTTCAGGATGACTTTCGGTTGATACGGCGTGACAAAAAGAGAAGATTCAGGATGATCTCTTCAAAAAAATTCCTTATCGCTTGAAAAGCGGTTGTTCAAAAGTCGTTAACTTGTAAAGTGACGTGCGAATTGAGTCGAAAATCTCAACGCCTTGATCCAAAACACAAAGGGACGCTTTTAAGCGTCCCTTTGTGTGGTGCTATCTATCGTTAGAATCGAGGCATTCCGTATTTGGCAAGCCTGATGGTGTTTTCCACTTTAACTTTTTCAGCTATTCTTTTCATCTTGGCAATTTGAAAGATCTTTTCCACGTCCATCTCTCTTTTTTTCATTTCGCATCCCTCCCTTTCCGTTTCTTCGTTTTTTTCATCTTTCAATTGAATTCTACATCTTTTACTTTGAGATGAGTTGATGAACTCGATCAAAATGCGTTTGAATTGTTAGCGATTTTAATTAAAATTTTATTACAGAGCATTCAACGCTTAATCATGTGAAAAATAGCTTTGCCCTTCGATGCGTTGCGTTAAATGTAATCAAAACGAAAAAAATCTTTCTTTTTACCTTTCAAGCTTTTCATGGTAAAATGTGATTGGCGCTCGATCCGGGTTAGAAGATGGTTGAAAAGCCGCACCCTGGATCGGCGGATGTTTTGTGGAAGGAGGTATGCCAATGTACGCTATTGTGGAAGTAGGGGGCAAACAGTACAAAGTTGTCGAAGGCGAGTCCTTTGAAACGGAAAAGTTCAGGGATCTCAAAGAAGGAGACACCGTTGTGCTGGATAAAGTGCTCGCCGTTAGAAGCGAAAACGATTCAAAGATCGGCGCTCCCTACGTTGAAGGTGCGAAGGTCAAAGCTACCCTTGTGAAAAACGGTAGATACAAAAAGGTGATCACCGTCAAATTCAAAGGGAGAAAAGGCTACAAGCGCACGAAAAATCATAGACAGTGGTACTCACTGTTGAAAGTTGAAAAGATTGAAGCGTGACAAGATGCGAGTTTCTTTTCCACAAGGGTCGTTACGTGGGATTTCGTTTTTACGGCCATGTGGGAATAGACAAAAAAGGTAAAGACGTTGTTTGTGCGGCGGTAAGTGCGATAACGCAAGCGACGATAATCGGACTTGAAGAAGTTCTGGGAGAGAAAATCGAGTACAACATAGAAGATGGAAGCATAGAATGTACACTGCAAGGCAAGATGGAATGCGCTCAAAGAATGGTCGAAACACTTCACAAAACCTCAAAACAATTGTCCATTCAATATCCCAAGAACTTATCAGTTTCAGAAGTGGAGGTGTAGCGATGAAGCTTGATATTCAGATCTTTGCCTCGAAGAGCTCAGTAGGTAAAAACAGCAAAGACAGCAACCCAAAGTACCTTGGTACCAAGGTGGGAGATGGCCAATTGGTAAAAGCTGGAAGTATTCTGGTGAGGCAAAGGGGAACTAAGATATGGCCTGGAAAAAACGTAGGACTTGGTAAAGATTTCACGCTTTTCGCGTTGGTGGAAGGTAAAGTGAAATTTGAAAGTCATAAAAACAGAAAGTACGCGAGTGTTTATCCCGTTTTGGAGGAAAAATGATAAGCAAGACCAAGAACATAACCATCATAGGTATTTTTGCGGCGCTGGCAACCGTTTTGATGCTGATAGAAATTCCGATCCCGCAATTGGCTGGATTCAAATACGATCCAAGCGATATAGCCGCTTTGTTGGTGGGCTTCATGTTAGGCCCCATTCCTGGGATTTTGACGGTTTTGATAAAGGATCTGCTTTACTTTGCCATAAGAGGGACAGATGTTGTAGGGATCTTCATGAACGCCGCTGCGGGAACGATGCTGATAGGATTCTCAGCGTGGTTTTACTCAAGAAACAAAACGAAAGCAAGGGCCGTGATCTCTTTGTTCTTGGCTACATTGGTGATGACGGCTGGAATGGACGCTCTAAACATGGTGGTCTATCCGCCGTATTTGAAAGTTTCGTACATGTTCATATTCAAGAATTACCTGTGGATAATAACGCTCTTCAACCTCGTAAAAGCGAGTGTTGATGGATTCGTGACATTCTTGATTTACAAGAAAACGTCAAATGTCTTCAAGTTGGAGGCATGGAAAACGAATCGTAAATGGAGGAGTAGCGAAAAAT
>CAZCZS010000133.1:0-2454 GCA_964503355.1 uncultured Mesoaciditoga sp. | reverse complement strand
AGAACGCTTATTCGAAAAGATGAAGCGGATGAGGCGATCGAAGTGTGCAAGGACATAATTCAAATAGATCCCAAATTTCCGCTCAGTTACGTCGTTATGGGAGATGCGTACCTTAAAATTGGAGATGCGAGATCCGCTTTGACGCTTTACCAACAAGCTCTGGCCGTTGACAGGAATTTGCCAGCCGTTCATTGGAGAATAGGAGTGGCCGCAAATTTGCTTCAAAAATTCTCTTTGGCAGAACGGGAATTCAAAAAATCGATATCCAAGGGTGAAGGTGGCTGGCAAGCTCAGTACAACCTTTCTTACACGCTTTACAGACTTGGTAAAACATTTGAAGCGTACAAAGTGCTGAAAACACTGTGGGAAAATGGCGTTGAAAATTCAGAAGTGCTGACGGAGCTTGTGATAATCCAAAAGCTTCTCGGATTGTACGAAGAGGCTTTGGATTTCATCGAAAAAGGTATAGAAATGAATGTGGAAGAGAAAGGCTTCCTTTTAGCGGCGGTTGATGTTTACGCTTTTAACCATCGTTTGAATGATGCCATGAATTTGTGTGAAGATCACAAAGAAGAAGAATTCGAAACGAGAAAAGTGCTCTTAAAACTTGAAAAAAAATGCGAAGAAAGATCCATTCCAAATTTCTTAACCATTCTTGAAGACATGGAATTTCACGATGACAACATCGTGAAAAGGATCGAAAAGTTAAAAGAAGGTTCGATTGAAAATGATGAACTCTTCTCTGAAGAAATACTTAGAGCTTTTTTGACAATTGTGAAGAAATACGGAAATTGTCCTTATCTTTGCGAAAGACTTCTTACGCAGGTGGCCGTTGGCCTTACGAGTTCCAACGAAGTGGTCGGTCTCTTCCTGTTTTTGTACAAGATTTATCTGATGAAAAACGTACTTGCTGAGGATGAAAGCTCCGCCTTGGAAAGTGCGGGTTTGAGTCTTGTAGAACTTTCTTGGAAACTAGGTAAAGAGGTTTCCAAAGCGTTGGAAAATGAACGCTACGATCTCGAAGAAGAGGCTCCGAAAAGGATCGAAAATCCCTCTGAAGCGGCCGTTTTCTTTACGATGGCACTTCATTTACTGAAAGATCATCCAAATCCAAAAAAATTTCTTCTTTCGATAGGTACGTCAAAGATGAAGCTCAATGTGCTGGGACTTCTAATGGGCTTTTGATTTCATCGTAACGCATACGAAGTCACATCAACGTCGATGATAAACGAAATAAACGAAGCGAAGCGGAATTCTTTTACCGCTTCGCTTTTTGTTTGAACGCTTTCAACGAAAACTCGCATCGTTTGATTTATTTAGACGATGCTTTCATTTGAAGGGTCTCGACTATCGTTTTGTAAAGCTCAGAATTCACGATGAAGTACAGAATATCCTCTTTTCTCATTTCCATTCTTGTCAACATCTCAGGTTGCACTCTTTGCATTGGTGGTTCTTTCCCCATCTGGGGATTTCTTGGAGTTATAGGTGGCTTTTGTTGGCCAAAAGCGCGAGAAAAGGGTCTTTCCATGTTTTCTTTTGACCTTTGGAATTCATTTCTCAAGATGAAATTCTTAAAGAAACCTTGCAAAGGTCCTTTCCGTTCTCTTAAAAAAGCGGTCACGAATTCTTTTGCGCTTATAGCTTGCTTAAGAGTTATTGTGGATTCAGCGTAATCTAAAAATCTTTCAACCGACTTGAGATACGATTTTGAGATCCTCTCAAGATTTTTCGTGGCGTTGGAGATCTTTTCTTTGTTTGAAGAAAGCAAAGCGTTTCGTAACGTAACGAGAGCCGAAAGACGTTGCTTTTGCAAAGAATTCACATTCTTTCTAAGTTCTATCATCGCGTTGGCGAGATTTGAAGCCTGCGATGTTGTTACGTGGAGCCTATCAATTATGGCGAGCACTCTGATTTGAATTTCCAATTTGGAAGTTGTCGCCAAGCCAGTTGTCAAAGGTGGAAAATTCCCCGCCGCGAAAATGGAACCGACGAGTAAAGAAACGAACAGCAAGGTTATAATCTTTTTCACGAGCATCACCTCCGTTTTCTTTTCACATTTCTTTTGCATGCGCATGCATGGATTTTGACTCGCAAGTGAAATAAGGAGTTGATTTTTTTCACATCTCTTTCATAATTGTTTTTCTTTCCAACACTCATGGGTTTACTCAAGTTGTGCGTGAAAGTAACGAAAAAAGATAAACTGTAACGAAGTTCATTGAAAAAGGTGTGAAAGCTGAAAATAGGTAATTAGCTCGTGCAAAATGCCCAAAACAAACTAATTTCATTCTTGATTTTCTAGAGCATCCTTTGAAGTTTTCATCAAGACAAGTAAAAAATCAGCTTGAAAAGCGATTTATCTTTGCTCAAAAACCCTTGGCTTGTGAATTTTACGCACAACATGAGATTCTAAAAGGGAACAAAAAGATTTCAAAAATTCAAATTATGCAGTTGAGT
>CAZCZS010000132.1:0-2472 GCA_964503355.1 uncultured Mesoaciditoga sp. | reverse complement strand
ATAAAGAACGTGTCTATAGCCCCACCGTAGTAGGCAGAAACCGTTCCTATTATCGTGCCTATGAAAACGGTTATAAGCGCCGCCAAAATTCCCAAAGCGAACTCCCTTGGAGTTGAGTACAAAAGTTGAGCCAAAATATCCCTTCCGAGTGGATCCGTTCCAAGTAGGTGATGCAAAGATGGAGGAGCGGGATTCATCGCTTGAGTGAAGTCGTAACCCGTCACTGGATCGTACGAAACCATTCCGGAAAGCGTTGGTTTCCAAATCGTTGAAGCGAGAATAGGATAAACGATGAAGCCTGCAACGGCGAATATTATCACTATCCACAAGCCAAGCATTCCTATCTTCGACTCTGAAAATATCTTCCAATTTTCTTTAAAGGCGCGCCACGCCAATTTCATTCGTATGATCAACGGTGATTCCAAGGTGCCTTCGATTTCTTTTGTGGCCATTCATTCACACCTCCTTAGTAGCGAATTCTTGGGTCGAGAAACGCATATATTATGTCAACGACTAAATGAGCGAACAACACGAATATACCGGTGAATATCAAGGCACCCGAAGCGAGAGGATAATCTTTGCCCAGCGTGGCGTTCAAAAGTGTCATTCCCATACCTGGCCATGAAAAGAGTGATTCCGTTATGACTCCCCCACTTACAACGAACCCCATCGAAAGCACGAAGTTCGTTATGACGGGCAACATGGCCGTTCTCGCGGCATGTTTGTCCCTGATAACTTTGTCCGGTAATCCCTTCGCACGGGCTGTTGTTATGAAATCTTCTTTTATGGTTTCAAGCATGGAATCTCTCATGACAAGCATCGTTCCAGCGTAAGAAATTATCGCGACTGACAAAACGGGCAACACCATGTGCCAAAGTATGTCCGCTCCGTATATTCCGTACGGACTTATGGCCCACCAAAAGATAGCCAATGCACTCGATATGGCAGTCGATGTGTAGAATATGGTTTTTCTCGTTTTAATTTTGTGCGAAACTTTTTTTGCCACTATGAAAGCTCCCAGCATCACCGCTCCCACGAGACTTATCGTTAAAAGGAGATAGAGAAAGACGGTTTGAGCGCTAAAAGAAGTTTTCAACCATAAATCAGGATTCAAAAACTGATTTATCGGCATTATCCCCAAATAAGCGCCGAAGAACCAAATTAAAACGAATATCAAAAGAGGTGTGAAAACGGTGTACGTTATAACACCTACAACGGTCGCAACGTATTCGGATGTCTTGCCCCTGTTCCATGCAAGCGATTTACCGGAACTGAATCCTATGAAGAAAGAGATGAGGGTGGCCGTGGTGAAAAGCAAAATCGTCCTTGGCAATCTCTCGGCGATAATATTCCATACGGGGGTAGGATAAAATGAAAAAGAAATCCCCAAATTAAGCGTGAAAACGTTTTTCAAGTAAGACAAAAATTGGACCCAAAGAGATTGATCAAGACCGAACGCGTGAAGAATCGACTCCCTCGCCTGTGGGGTAAGATTTGGATTCATCGTGAGCATCGCTTTTATTCCGCCGGGCATGGCATGAAGCAAAAAAAAGACGACTGCCACGTAAATTACGAGCAGTATGAAAATCTGAATGAGTCTTCTGCCAATGTATTTCAGCATCTACCTTCACCCACAATCATTTTAAATCCTCCTTATTCGATGTTATTTTAAAAAGCCGGGCGTAGAGCCCGGCTCTTGAAAATCAAATTTTCATTTCACAATCTTAACGTAGGCTTTTTCTCCGTTTGTTCCCTGGATTCCATCAAGTACTTTCGTGTAAGCAAAAGCTATCCTGTCCCTGTACGCTTCCACAACTGGTGAAGTGAATAGCACAACGTATGGTACGTCTTTGGCAAGAATTTCTTGCAGTTTGTAAGCGTACTCTCTCGCTTTGTTCATGTCGGTTTGATCTATGAATTCATCCGCGATTTTGTCAAATTCAGGATTGTCGTATCCCGGTGTATTCCAATCTCCTGGGTTGATTCCGTTCTTGGAATAGAAGAAATCTCTGAGGTAATCCGGGTAAATGCTAAGACCCCAACCCAGCATGTAGATGTCAAAGTTGTACTTTTGATCCCAAACCGCGCTGACGATGTTGTTGAAAGACGTCAAATCGGCAACGATCGGTATACCTATGTCGTTTGCCCATTTTTCGATCCACAAAGCTGCGGTTGCTCTCATTGGATCGTATCCAGCCGATGGAGCCATGAGTTTTATCGATTTGATCAACTTTCCGTTTGGAGCGATAAGACCCATTCCACGTTGAACAAGACGTCCATTTTTGATCTTCGGCTCAACCAGCCATTTGAAGCCTGCATCTTTAAGAACCTTTATCGCGGCTTCATACCTTTGAGCAGTCGTCATGCCTTCACCGTACGGTTTTACGTTCTTGTCGTACCAGAACGCGTTACCTGGCGGAACAACGGTTGCCAAATGTATCGCGACACCTTGAAGTATCTTGTTGCAGAGAA
>CAZCZS010000131.1:0-2551 GCA_964503355.1 uncultured Mesoaciditoga sp. | reverse complement strand
GGTCCGGGATGACATCTTCGAAAAAAATTCCTTTATCGCTTGAAAAGCGATGTTTGTTTGATAAATGCCATTGGCTTGTAAAGTTGACGCACAACGTGAGTAAGTTAATAGCTCACTATGAAAGCTTCAAGAAAGATTTAAAAGATAGATGTTAACCGTTTTATCGCCAGTTTTCGATTTGGAAGTTGGTTAGCTTTTGAATTTTTGAAGAATTTGGTGTTAAAATAACCTAAACGGTAGGAAAGGGTGATATCTTTTGAAAGTTCACAAATTGAAAGTTGGAATAGTAGGTGCTACCGGTGAGGTCGGTAGGACGATGTTGAAAGTGTTGCAAGAAAGAGAACACGACTTTTCTGATATCAGGCTCTTCGCTTCGAAAAAATCCGTTGGAAAGACTTTAAAATTCAACAACAGAGAGTTGATCGTGGAGGAACTCACCGAAAACTCTATGAAAGCGGGATTTGATTTCTTGCTGTTTTCGGCTGGTAAGAACGTATCAAAAAAATTCGCCCCGATAGCGGCTGAAAACGGCGCGACGGTCATAGATAACTCTTCCGCCTTTAGAATGGAAAAACACATTCCATTGGTCGTTCCAGAAATAAACTCGCACGTTTTAAAAGGTTACCGCGGCATCATAGCGAATCCCAACTGCTCAACGATTCAGCTTGTTTTGGCTTTAAATCCGCTACATATCAAGTTCAAATTGAAGCGCGTCATAGTGACAACCATGCAAGCCGTTTCTGGAAGCGGGCATAAGGGCGTGGCTGAATTGCAGTCTCAAATATCCAACGACGAATCTTCCGCATTCATCTATCCAAAAAAAATAGCCTACAACTGCATACCTCACATAGGAGACATCTTGGACAACGGTTTCAGCGAAGAAGAAATGAAGATGATAAACGAAACGAGGAAGATAATGGAATGCGGCTGCGATGTTGAAGCCACAACCGTGCGAGTTCCGGTTTTGTACGGACATTCCGAAAGTGTTTACGCTGAATTCGAAGAAAAGCTTAACTTGAAAGAGGTGGAAGAAACTCTCAAAGAAGCTTCATCTGTTAAAATATGGAAAGATTATCCAACTCCTTTGGATGTTAAGGACAGCGACTACTCACACGTTGGAAGAATAAGATTATCTCACGATGGAAATGGAATTCTCTTTTGGAACGTGGCTGACAACGTTCGAGTGGGAGCGGCCACAAATGCGGTAAAAATACTTGAACTTTTTTTGTGAATGTATGGAAATATCTTCCTTATCTATGATATAATCTTTCGAGTTATATAAATTCGAAGGGAGGAAACTTCTGGTTTTCATCAGAAGGAAAGCATGGTAAAAGTAGGTCAAATTGTCGAAGGAACTGTAACTTCGATAAAGAATTTTGGTGTTTTTGTCAAACTCGAGGAAGGTGTAGATGGTCTCGTCCATATCTCTAAGATAGCGAATGGCTACATCAAGGACGCGAACGATTATCTCAGCGTGGGTCAAAAGGTCAAAGTCAAAGTACTCAAAATCGGTGATAATGGAAAGATAGATCTTTCCATCAAAGATGCGGGCGAGGTTTTGGAAAAAAAGGCAACTCCTTCCACAAGCGCACCGAAAGAGCACAGAGGTGGAAAACCAAATAAAGAAGATAATCAGAGCGATTTCGAAAAAAAGATGTCCAAATTTCTAAAAGATAGTCAACAAAAATCAGGCGATTTGAAACGTAGAGCGGAAAGATATCGCTGATTTTTTAATAAAACACATCGCGGGGGCTTGCTGAAAGATGGAAGCCCTCGTTTGCTTTATCCTCGAATTTCAAACCGTAAAAAGCAGAACCGGATCCCGTCATGGCCACGATATCACAATTTGAAAGTTCTTCGTGGGCTTTCTCCAAAATGAACGGATGATATTTTTTCACCACTTCTTCAAAGGCGTTGTAAGTGTTCAAGGAAGCGTTTTTGATATCCTTTTTCTTCAAAGCCTCGTACAAGGCCATCGGATCTCCAACTTTTCCAAGAAGCCCCTCTTTGTCTATCAAGTTGTACATTTGTGGAGTTGAAAATCCCTCATCTGGAAAGAAAAAACAAAGCGGCAAATTCAAAGGAGCCAAAGTCGTGATCTTCTCGCCTTTACCTTGCACAAGCGCGCATCCACCTTTTACGAAGAAGGGAACGTCGCTTCCCACTTCCCGAGCAAGATCGAAAATCACCTCCATTTTGGAATATCTTTCACATAAATACCAAATCAAAGCCGCCGCATCGCTACTCGCACCACCCAATCCGGCCTTCATTGGGATGCGTTTCGTGAGTTCTATTTCGAGTGAGGCGTGAATTCCGGTTTTCTCTTCAAAAAGTCTTAAAGTCCTGTAAAGCGTGTTGGTGTCGTTCCATTCCAAATCCACGTTACATTTGAAGCGCTCTTTTCCCTCTTTTATTTCCAACGTATCGTACAGTGATACGTTGTGCATGAGGCTCAATATGTCATGAAAGCCATCATTCCTTTTTGAAATAACCGCCAAATACAAATTCACCTTCGCGTAAGCTCGTATTTTCATGTCCCACACTCCAATTC
>CAZCZS010000130.1:0-2606 GCA_964503355.1 uncultured Mesoaciditoga sp. | reverse complement strand
CGCTTTTTCGACACATCCTGTGTCTTACAGCCTCACTTTTGTGAACTTTTGGATGACGAGCTCATATGCCTTGATGAAAACTTCAAGGGAGGTTTAAAACGTTAAAGTTAGTGTGTTCAAATTAATTTTACACGAGATGTTGTCATTTTTTCAACATGAATTTCAATTCAACAAAAAAACGAGACCTTTCGGTCTCGTGTCTGGTGGAGCCGATGGGAGTCGAACCCACGACCTCTTGCATGCCATGCAAGCGCGCTCCCAACTGCGCTACGGCCCCACGCTTTTTTGTACAGTTTGAATTTTACGATATTTAACGCATCTTTGTCAAGTGCCAAAAAATGTTTTGTACCAAATTGTTCGATCTCTTTTTATTTTTACCCGTTCAATATGACTTATAAGTAAATTAAGTTTTAATTTTAGGAAATAAATCGGTTTTTAAGAACATGTAATTAAATACGCTTGACCTACAAAATTAAATTATGGTAACATATTGTCAAGATGAGCGTACAACAAGTGCGCCAATTTTGAAGGGGGTGTCTACATGCGTAAAGTTTTGGTTGTTGTGTTAAGCGTCTTACTTTTGATGAGCGTTGTGAGTTTAGCTTCGATACCCAAAGATACGTTGGTCATCGGAGCAAACACGGGAATATTCATAACGCTGGATCCGGCAGTGTGTTACGAGGTTCTTCCATCGGTAGTTGTGATGAACACGTACAGTGGCTTGTTCAAATTGGAATCGGTGAATGGAGTTATAAAAGCCGTACCAGAATTGGCACAAAGCTACGAAATTTCCAAAGACGGAAAAACTTGGACTTTTCATCTTAGACACGGCGTGACTTTTGCCAACGGTGATCCTCTCACCGCGGATGCTGTGGTCTACTCTTACAAGCGAGTCTTGAAACTCCACAAATCACCTGTTTGGCTTTATGAGTCCTTAGGACTTACAGCTGATAATATGGATAAGACGATCAAAAAGATAGACGATTATACCGTTCAAATAACGACAAGTAAACCATTTGCACCAAACGTCGTGATGTCCATACTGGCGGAAAGTTGGGGTGGAATCGTAGATCCGAAGGTTGTGCAAGCCCATGCGATCGGTAACGATATGGGTTCAAAATGGCTAACGGATCATAGCGCGGGTGCCGGTCCGTACATCGTTAAGTTGTGGAAGAGAAATTCCATGATCATTCTTCAAGCGAATGAAAAATACTGGCGTGGAGCTCCAAAGATAAAGAGGGTTTTCATAAAAGATATGCCAGAATCCACCGATCAGCTCTTGTCGCTTAAGAGAGGAGATATCGATGTTGCGTGGAACTTAACACCTCAGCAGATAAACTCTTTGAAAGGCTTTAAGGGAGTGGAAATCGTTACCACGCCAAGTCAATCCGACGAGTACGTTGGGATGAATGCTGGATGGGGACCGTTTAAAAATCCGAAAGTTAGATTGGCCGTAAAGTACGCAATAGATTACAAATCGATCATAAAAGACATAGTGGGAGGATACGCTATAAACAACCAAGAATTCATTCCATATGGCTACTTTGGTTTTGTTACCGATAATCCAGCTCCCTTCCATCAAGATATCGCAAAGGCGAAGGAATTGATGAAAGAAGCGGGATATCCAAACGGTTTCGAAGTTGAACTGGTCACAAATACCACCGAGAGAAGAAGAAATGAGGCCATCGCCATACAAGCGGCTTTGGCTCAAATAGGTATAAAAGCCAAGATCACCATAATGCAAGCCTCGCAAATGTATTCAAAATACAGACAACAAGGAATTCAGATGATAGTCGCTGGATGGGGCGTGGACTTCCCCGATGCGGATGCGCTGGCCAAACCATTTGCGGATTACAAAGTGCATCAGCTCGCATGGAGACTCATGTGGTACGATGATTACGCCGCCACCTTGGCAGAAAAAGCTGGTTTTGAAAAGAATCCAGCCAAGCGTGAACAAATGTACGCTGATTTAATGGAGTATTGGTTCCTGAATGGACCATTTGCAATGCTTTATCAGCCTCTGCAATATTGGGGTGTGAGAAGTGAAGTGAAAGGCTTTGATAAAGCGGTAAAAGGATATGGACTCGTCTTCAATTTGATGGAAGTTTCCAAATAAAGAGGTAAATTCATGTGTAAACGCGCGAAAGTGCACGAAATATGACATCAAGGGCAAAAGGCGTCGTGAACGCGCCTTTTGCCTTATCTCTTTGTTTAAGAGGTGATGAGTTTGAAACTTTCAATGTACATAGTAAAGCGTCTATTGCTCATGGCACTGGTTATGTTAGGTGTTTCTGTGATAGTTTTCTTCATAGCACACGTTATTCCCGCCGATCCCGTTGGAGCTTTGTTGGGCGGAAATGCTCCTCCCCAACTTGTGGATCAGATGAAGCATCAATTGGGTTTGGACAAACCTCTTTGGCAACAATTTGAAATTTACATGGTGGGATTACTTCATGGAGATTTCGGAACATCTTTAAAATCCAACCGTCCAGTTATTCAAGATATAGGAGAATACTTTCCAGCAACGTTGGAACTTGCGATATTTTCGATCATATTCTCTATTATATTGGGAGTGGTGCTGGGAATTGTATCCGCCGTTCATCGTA
>CAZCZS010000129.1:0-2773 GCA_964503355.1 uncultured Mesoaciditoga sp. | reverse complement strand
CTTGTAAAGTTGACGCACAACGTGAGTAAGTTAAGTGAATTTTTCAAAGATTGTTGTATAATAACAAAAGCGATTAGGCGAAAGGAGTGGCAGATGTTGTCGCTGAGATCCGAAATACACGATATATTGTTCAAGCACTTCACCAAGACTTTTGAAATCGAGCCGATCGAATTCACGGTGGAAATTCCCCCTCAAGGATTTGGAGATTACTCTTCAAACGTGGCCATGGTTAACGCCAAAAAGTTGAAAAAGGCGCCTAAATTCATCGCGCAAGAATTGGCAAAATCGTTGAAAGAAGACGAGTGGTTCGAGAACGTGGAAATAGCCGGACCGGGTTTTGTCAATTTAACGCTTAACATGGGTGTTTACGTTGATTTTTTGAAAAATGTTTTGAATGAACTTCCTTACCCAAAAATCGGCTCTGAAAAGATACAGCTTGAATACGTCAGCGCCAATCCCACCGGTCCATTGACTGTTGGACATGGTAGGCAGGCCATTATCGGTGATGTGCTTTCAAGGGTGTACAAAACCGTTGGATATGATGTGACGAGAGAATACTATTTCAACGATGCCGGTAGGCAGATGAAAATGTTAGGTCATTCGTTGTGGATAAGATATCAACAGCTTTACGGAAAAACGATCGATTTTTCTGAAGATGATTATCACGGAGAATACCTTGTAAAGGTCGCAGAAGAATTCAAGAAAATCCACTCGGATGCGTACGTGGATCGTTGGGATGATGAAACCCAAAAGATATTCACCGATTTTGCCAGAGACAGGATGTTCGCGTGGATAAAGAACACTTTGAATGAAATAGACGTGCACTTTGATGTTTACTTCAGGGAATCTTCTCTTTACGAAAATGGCACGACCGATCAAGCCATGAAAATTCTGAAGGATAAAGGCTACGTCTACGATAAGGATGGAACGACGTGGTTTTCCGTTTCGAAGATCATTCCTTCAGAAGAGGATCGGGTGATCATAAGAAAAAACGGAGAACCAACCTATTTCTTCTCCGACATAGCATACATGTTGGATAAATACCGACGAGGTTTCAAAAAGGTTTACTACATTTGGGGTGCTGATCACCACGGATACATTCCGAGAATGAAAGCGGCGGCCAAGGCCTTGGGATTGCCAGATGGATTTTTCAACGTCATCATTCATCAATTCGTCACTTTGAAAAGTGGAGACGAAATTGTAAGAATGTCAAAGAGACAAGGAGAATTCACGACGCTTGAAGATCTCATCAACGAAGTGGGAAAAGATGCAACGCGTTATTTCTTTGCCATGCTGGATCCGAACACACATCTCGTTTTCGACATGGATTTAGCCGTATCTAAGAAAATGGACAATCCCGTCTATTACATTCAATACGCTCATGCAAGGATATCGAGTTTGCTTAAAAAGGCAAACGAAAGAGAAATAAAATGGCAAAATGGAACTTTGGAAAATTTGAATAATTCTCAGGAAAGATCTCTTATAAGGGAAATGGCGGAATTCCCTGAAATCATAACGGCGGTGGCGAAAGAAGCTAAACCTCAAAAACTTTGTAATTACGCTTATTCGCTGGCTGAGAAATTCCATTCCTACTACAACGCGAACAAAATCGTGGATGAAAAAGATCCAAAATTGTCTTCCGATAGGATAAAATTGTGTGTGGCGTTGGAAAAAACGCTAAAAGGGGTGCTGGATCTTTTGGGAGTAAGCGCCCCAACTTCAATGTGAAGTAAAGGGAGGTATCTTAACCTTGAAAAAGTACATAGTCATCGTTTTGCTTGCAACGCTTTTCTTCAGTGCTTTTGCCGAAACGTTCACCTTTGTAAAAGTGGAAGGAAACGTTCACATTCCAACAACCTTCATAATGTCCAAATTTTCAAACATGAAGATCGGTCAACCGGTCAACAGGGAAATCCTTTATGAGGACTTGCAAAATCTGTACAACACGGGATTTTTTTCATACATAGAGCCTAAGGTGGAGCCAACACCGCTGGGAGTTGGATTGGTGATAAAAGTTACCGAAAATCCCTTCGTGAAGGATGTTCAAGTGAAAGTGGATGGCCCTCAACTCATTTCAAAAGATAAACTCGAAGAGGCTATCTCCGTAGAAAAGAACGAAGTTTTGAATCTTAACGATTTGAAAAAAACCTTTCAAGCTATCCTTAAGCTTTACACCGATAAGGGTTACGTTCCAAACATGATCGGAATAGACACCAATCTCGTTCAAAATCAAAAATCGTTGAAACTGCCGAATGGAATTTTGGTGGTGAACGTTAAAGAATATGCCATTTGGGATCTGGAGTTAACTGGAGACTACGGTAAGTTGACTTCCAAAGAGATCGTTGAAAAAACAGGGTTGTTCACGTTGAAAGAGTTCGAAAAACTCAATCCTTTGATGAAATTCTTCGTGGACTTCAAGAAGGCTTATCCCACGATCTCAGATCTACAAGCTTTCCAAAGCAAACTGGCGGAAATGGGATATTTTTCTCCGCAGACCTCTTTGAGCTTTGCACCGACTACCGTTTCAACATCCGTTTTCAAATACCCTGTTATGGATATAGTCGTTCATTCGTCTTTGAACAACGTTGTGGAATCGGGTTTACCGTTTCAGTCTTACTTCCTTTCAGGTGTGAGCGAAGTCAATCCGTTTTCTCTTTCGAAATACGCTGGACTTACTTCACCTGGCACCACCAACAATTTCGAACAGTTAGATCAGCTTGAAAAGATAAGATCGTATTACAAAAGCAAAGGTTATCTCTTGACGGCAGCTTAC
>CAZCZS010000128.1:0-2804 GCA_964503355.1 uncultured Mesoaciditoga sp. | reverse complement strand
ACTGAGGAATCATAAGTAGGTAAGCAGGTATCATTTGAGCCAAAAAAAGTGTTACTATGAGTAGTTTTTTTAACTTGAAAGTGTATCTCGCCATGATGTAGCCGCTTAAAACCGAGAAGCTCATGGCCAAAAAAGAAGCCGTGATGGAAACGAAAAGACTGTTTTTAAAGTATTGAGCGAAATTTGCGAAACCGAAAAGGAACTTATAACTTTCAAAGGATATGTGCTTTGGCCAGTAAACTATTGGATAAGCGTAGACTTCTTGGGGTGATTTTATGGAGGTCAAAAAGATCCAGTAAAGTGGTACGATCGCGGCCACGAGGTAAAGCGAAAGAAAGAAAAATCTCAGTATTTTAAAAGTTTTTTTCTGTTTTCTCATCAAATTTCACCCAATTCGTATGAGGATGTGAATTTTAAATACATCAAAGCGTATGCCATCAAAATGCTTATTATTATGAGACCCACAGCTGATGCTTTACTGTAATCCGATTCAAAGTAAACTATGTTGATCATGTAAGTTGCCAATATATTCGTAGAACCAGCTGGTCCTCCTCTCGTCATACCGTATATTATATCTGGAAAATTCATCACCCATATTATTCGGAGCAAAAGGGTACTCACTACCGTTGGTTTTATGTAAGGTAATGTTACGTTGAAAAATTTTGAGATAGTACCCGCTCCATCTATTTCTGCGGCTTCGTAGAGGGAATTCGGTATCGATTGCAAGGCTGCCAAGATCATTATCGCGAAAAATGGGATGCCGTACCACACGTTTACGGCGATCACCGATATAAAAGCGTAAGTTGGATTGGAAAGAAAATTTATTCCATGATGAATGAAATGAAGCTTTATCAAGATATCGTTTATCAGACCGAATTGTCCGTTTAAAAGCCATGACCAAAGGATTCCAAGTGCAAACCCGGAAAGAGCCCACGGATAGAAGACTATGCCCGCGTAAATTCCTCTTCCTTTGAAAGGTTTTTTCATCAAAAGTGCCAACGCAAAACCCAAAACGAACTGGAATGCCACCGAAAAAACGATCCACCATAGCGTGTTCCAAAGCGCTATGAAAAAATTCGGATCTTCGAGTATATTTTCGAAATTTTGCCATCCAACGAATTGAACGTGTTGAAATGTGAAAACGGTGTAGTCCTCGAATGCAAGGAAGATTCCTTTCAGCGTAGGGTAGTAAGTTAAAACGCTAATTGTGAGAAAAGTGGGGAAGAGCATCCAAAAGATGAAAGTTTTCAGTTTTTTACTGGAATTCTGCTTTTTTCTTCGCACGTTCACCATCCTTGTCTAAGAAGAAAAATGGCGGATGTACCGCCATTTTTCCACAAATCATTCACATTCCAAAAGCTTTTTTCCAGAAGTTATACCATTTCGTTGTCAAATCGTCCAAGCTTATCCTTCCGAGCAACGCTTGTTGCATCGTATCTTGCTGATATTTCGTCCATCTTGTCCATGCGGGGTTGGCCAGAGGATAAGAGGCAAAAATGTATTTTTTTGGATTGGCAAACATTTCTTTCCAGCCTTCGAAAACTCCAGAACTGAAATAAGGATCGTTATCAAAAACCGATTTCAAAACTGGTAACGCTCCGTACTCTTTGCAAAAATACGCAGATATCATTGGCGTTGTGAAGAATTTTATGAACTCCCATGCCAATTCTTTATGTTTGGAGTAATTCGGTATTCCCCATCCACCGAAACCGTAACTTGGATAGACTTTTCCAGATGGCCCAACCGGCAATGGAGCCGTTTTGTATTGACCCTTTTTAAGCATCGTGTTTAACAAACCCGTGGTATCTGGATCTTGAAAAAGAAATGGAGTCGTTCCAGCCACAAAAGCGTTAACTTGTGCATCGAATCCCCAATTTATGGAATCTTTTGGAGCGGTATTTTTGTAGAATTTTACGTACAGTTTCAATCCTTCCAAAGCCCTGGGATCTTTAAACCAAAGTTTCCCATTTTTGAGTTTGTACATGTTTGAAGGATCTATGTCATCCAGATAAGAAGTCGTTATTATATCTATGAAATTCGTCGGAAGACCCGTTCCACGGAAATCAAATCCGTATTGATTTTTGGCGGGATTCGTGATTTTAACACAATCGTCGTAAAGTTCCTTCATCGTCGCCGGTGGCTGGGTGATACCGTACTTTGCCAGGATGTCTGGTCTGTAGAAAAGGGCTTTTGCGTAAACGCCATTTGGTATTATGTAGGCTTTTCCTCCAGTAACCCTCACGGCATTCAAAAGTCCCGGAATTAGATCCTTTGCACCACTCCATTTCGCTATGTAAGGCTCAAGATTTTCCATCTTACCAAGTTGTACCACTCCTTCAAGAGACCAATCACCAACTTCCACTATATCTAAAGGTTGATTCGTGCTGAGCATGAGATAAACTTTTTGATAAGCACTCTCGTAAGGTGGAGATATCAAGTTTATATGTACGTTTGGGTGTAACGCTTCGAATTCGTTAATTATGGTTTCAAGCACATGAGTTCTTTGAGGACTGGTAAAAACTTGAATCATGTTGAGTGTGACCGTGTTGGCCGCGAAGGACACGACTAACAAAGAACTTAGCAACAGGAAAAACACCGCAAAGAATTTCATTTTCACGCCTCTCACCTCCCATATTTGGTATGAATATTTTAACATGTTTTAAACTTAGCATTCAACCAACTCGCATTGTGCTTAAGACTAACGAAAAAGATTGGGAGATGACAAAATTCATTGAAAAGGTGCGAGTGTTGAAAAATAGACAATTAACTCGTGTAAAACTAATTCAAACAAAACAATGTCAGGC
>CAZCZS010000127.1:0-2853 GCA_964503355.1 uncultured Mesoaciditoga sp. | reverse complement strand
TTTTCAAGCTTTTAAGGATACAGGAATGATTTTACAGCAAATACTTGACACAACCAAGAATGCGAGAAAGTGGCGAGAGATTTTGTGATATTTTAGCATGAATTATGATAAAAAATGAATTCGTAATATTTTATTGAATAATCCTCTCTTTCAAGCCGATTGGTGAATTTGAATAAAGGCAAATCCTCCTTTTTTTCTTATCATTTGAAAACACGAGATATTCTTTCGAATATCAAGTAAAACGGATAAAAATCGAGATAATCGTGTGGTTCGAATGAATTTCATCGATAATCGTTTCTAATCAAGTTTGACATTTTAATAAAAAGATTTTACAATTATTAAAACTAACTTTTTAACTGAAAGAAAGGAATTTTACTTATGACTTATGGAAAAACCACTACTTCCGCTTTGCGCGAGAGTAATTCTTTTAAAATTCTGAATTCTCTTTACAAAGATGGTGTGAAAACAAGAACGGAATTATCCAAAGAATTGCATTTGAGCTTGCCAACTGTGATGAGAATAGTTCAACCTTATATGAACGATCTGTTGTTGGTTAAAGGAAAAAGCAGATCGACTGGGGGAAGAAGAGCGGAAAAAATCCTCTTCAACTATTCCGCTAGAAAAATAGGTGGAGTTCAAATAGAAAAAGATTTCTTCAGCATCGCCGTTTCCAATTTGAACAGATCTCCACTGTTAGTCGAACGAATACCTTTCGATTGCACTTCATCTTCGCGTGTCTCAGAAGCTGTGAATGAGAAACTCTTGGAATACGTGAACTCTGGAAAAATTTTATCGGAGGAATTGCAAGTTTTAACGATAGCCGTTGGTGGAATCATAGACGAAGAGGCTCGTTCAATCGCGGCTGATTTTCCCTTGAATTGGAAAAACGTTTTCTACGACAACTTCTTTAAACCGGATTTTTACGAGAGTTTTCCGAATTGTACCGTGATTTTTGAAAACGACGCGAATGCCTTGGCGGTTGGAGAATACGTGGAAAGAAAATTAACAAATGAGAGCTTGATAGCGTTGTATTTGGGAAGAGGTATAGGTGCAGGTGTCATAGTGAACGGAAAACTCTGGAGAGGTTCTCATGGAAGAGCTGGAGAAATAGGGAAATGGATTCCCATTTTTAACGGCAGAAATGAAACCTTTGAAACGTATTTCAACCGTTCACAAAGATCGAAAAAGATCGAAATAATCCTATCGATGTTGAACGATTTGGCGATGCTTTTCGATCCGTCTACCATCATTTTGGCGGGAGATATCAACGACATATACGAAGAGATATCGCGAAATGTACGATCATTTCACGGGATAAAGATTGAAAAATCGGTGAAAGGAGAATTGGCCGTTATCAGTGGTGCGCTTGCCATAAGTGCGAACAAATTCATAAAAAAGGTCGCTTACAAAGATTACAAATACAGATATGAGGTTTACAAAGAGGCTTAAAAATTCGTTTCGAGTGGAGATAACTTTCACACAAAAATTCCGATCTTTGCCAAAAAGGGAGGAATGGTAATGAATTTATTTATGGGTGTAGACGTTGGAAATACCAAAACAACCTTTTTGCTGTGCGATGAAAAAGGACACGTCTTATCTTATGTCAGAAAAAAAGGGGCTAACTTTCAATCATGTGGTGGCATAGACAACTCATTGAAGATCATAGAAGATGGAATAAAGGAACTACTTGATAAAACGAAATTCAAGAGAGAGGACATCACTTCCGCGTATTTCGGAATAGCCGGAGCGGACAGAAAATCGGATTTTGAACTCATAGGCTCCGCGCTTAAGAGATTGAAATTGAAAAAAATCGCTTTCCAGAATGACGGTTTCATAGCGTTAAAATCCGGAAGTATAGATGGTTGCGGCATTCTTATAACGTGTGGAACGGGGAATACCAATTTTGCCTCCAATTGTAAAGAGATAAAAAGAATAGGTGGATTGTCCCCACAACTAGGAGACGCTTTGGGAACTCGTCTTATAGCTTCAAAAATAACTTCTGCTATCGTGAGAGCGAAAGATGGAAGAGGGCCGAAGACAATCCTTAAAGATGTGCTGGAGAGCAAATTGAAAATGGAAGTGGAAGATCTCATAAGCGTTGATCTTGAGAAATACGATCCGGTTCCACTGATCGTGGAAAGTTTCTTCGAAGCTTTAAGAAGATTTGATGTGGTGGCTTTTTCGATCCTCGAGTCTATCGTGAAAGAGATAAGCAGAATCGCTGAAATTTTCAGGGTTTCCCTCTTTCCCTCTCAGCAAAGCGTGAAACTGATACTGGATGGCCCTTTTTTCAAAAACGCCGATCCGGTTTTTTTCGAAGCGCTTAAAAATTACATCTGGGATGGTTATAAGATAACGGTTCCTCGTCACGATCCAGTTGTAGGTGCGGTGCTTTTGGCAATGGAAATGAACGGCAAAACCACGAGAGAAGTGGCAAATCGAATGATAAGGGAGTATTTGCAAATTGTTCAAGGAAAGAAGGTGTGATGATGAAAGTTTGCGTGGTTGGCGGTGGAAGTAGCTACGAGCCAGAACTTTTGGATGGTTTTTTCACATACGAAAAAGAGATGAACATCGATGAAGTTCATCTTCTCGATGTTAAGGAAGGAAGCAAAAAACTCGAAATCGTGAGCGAATTCGCCAAGAGAATGGCAAAGAAAAGGAATTCAAAGATCAAGATATTCTCCTCTTTAGACGTCAGAGACGCCATGTTGGATTCCGATTTCGTGATCTTTCAATTCAGGCCTGGTTTTTTAGATGGCAGAGAGAGAGATGAGAAGATACCTCTAAAATACGATCTTATCGGCCAAGAGACCACAGGCATGGGAGGATTCGCGGCTGCCATGAGAGGAT
>CAZCZS010000126.1:0-3072 GCA_964503355.1 uncultured Mesoaciditoga sp. | reverse complement strand
ATCTCCTCAAGGTCATTGCGGGCTTGACCTTGTTGATAAGAGTCTTTGACCTTAACGTCATTCCGGCCTACGAGCCGGAATCCCATAGGATAAGAACGAGATCCTGAATCAAAAACGAGATCCCGGATCAGGTCCGGGACGACCTTTGGTCGCTTCAAGATGACATAGCGGTTATTAGACTGGATTCTGGATTAAGGAGGTTATGTAACGAAAGCGAAGAATTTAACATTGGAAGAGATAAGAATTACAGGCATCGAAGCTTTAGAAAAACATCTTGGCGTGGTAGGAATGATACGATTCCTTCAATACGCAGATAAAGGACATGGAAATTATTCCAAGAAAAGACATTCTTGGCTGGGAAATCCTGACTTGAAAACAATTGTAGATGAAATAGAACGAAGGAGGAAATAACTTCGTAGGAAATGCTATAACTGCATGCAAAACAAAGCGTTGGAGGTGCACGGTGAAAATAGTTTCTCTCGTTGGAGCAAGACCTCAATTCGTAAAAGAAGCGATCATCGAAGAAGAACTGAACAAAAGGGGAATTGAAGAAATACTGGTTCATTCGGGCCAACATTACGATTTCAACATGTCGGATATTTTCTTTAAAGTGTTTCATATGAAAAAACCGGAATACAACCTTGGAGTTGGTTCTGGCACGCACGCAGAGCAAACCGGAAAAACGCTTATCGAATTTGAAAAAGTGCTCTTTAAAGAAAAGCCAGATCTTGTAATCGTCTACGGCGACACGAACACCACGCTTGCTGGTGCCCTCGCGGCCGTTAAGCTTAAAATACCAGTTGCGCACGTTGAAGCCGGCTTGAGGCAAGAACCTAAAGATATGCCAGAAGAATCAAACAGAATACTCACGGATAGAATTTCAAAGTACAGATTTTGTCCTTCTCAAAAAGCGATAGAAAATCTAAAATTAGAAGGAATAACCGATGGAGTTTATTTCACAGGTGATGTGATGTACGACATCTTTTTAAGATTTCAAAAATCAGTTGATCACGAGAAAGTTCTCAAAAAATATTCGTTGAAGCCAAAAAACTATGTTCTCGCAACGCTTCATCGCGATTTCAACACTGACAACAAAGAAAGGCTTTCTTCTATTCTGAGAGCTTTTTCAAAAATAGCGGAAAAAATGCCACTCATACTTCCATTGCATCCAAGAACGGTTAAGAGAATTTCCGAATATGACTTGGAAGATCTAACCAAAAATTTGAAAGTGCTTGAACCAATTGGTTACGATGAAATGGTTGCACTGACGACAAATGCGTTCAGAGTGGTGACAGACAGCGGCGGCTTACAAAAAGAATCCTACTTTGCCCATGTACCAGGAGTTGTGATGATGAACGATACCGGTTGGATAGAACTCGTTGAAAGCAAGTGGAACGTTTTGGCGGATGCGAATGAAGAGAAAATCGTTGAAGGCGTTTTCAACCATCCAAAGCCATTATATGGAAACGACGAAGTTTACGGTAATGGTAAAGCGGCGGAAAAGATCGTTGAGATATTGGCCAATTTGTAAAATTGAGTAACATTATTTAATTGGAGGAAAAATGAAGATACTTATAATAACCCAGCATTATCCACCAGATCTTGGGGCATCGGCATTCAGATTGAAAGCGTTGACCGATGAACTTCTCAAAAGAAATCACGAAATTACGGTCCTCACTGCAACTCCGAATCGCTATTCTTCTCTCAAAACGAAAAAAAATGAGAACTTCAAAGAGAAAATCATTAGAATACCTGTCAAAACGGGAAAAGACACGGCAATAGCCCAAATACTTCGTCAATTGAATTTCTATCTTAAGATGAAAAGGAAATCAAAAAGGCTATGCAAAGAAAATAATTTTGCCATTGCCATTGTTTCCAGTCCTCCTTTTCTGATAGGAGTAGCTGGAATATCTTTAAGAAGATACGTTAAAAAAGTCGTTTTGGAAATACGCGATTTGTGGCCGGATACCGTAGTAGATCTTGGAAAAGCTAAAGAGTCGAACCCTATTATAAGAATAATGCGTCGTTATGAGATGAAGATGTATAAAACCGCGGATAAGATCGTCACAGTTTTGCCGTTTATGAATGATAGGATATCATCAAAAGGAATTTCTGAAGATAAACTTGCAACGTTCACTAACGGCTTGGATAGATATTTGCTCGAAGAAATAACTTCATGGAGTTCACAAAAGGAAAAAGCAAGAGAAAAACTCTCTATCTCAAAAAATAAATTCATAGTCTCTTATGTGGGAAATGTAGGGCTTGGACAAAACCTTGAAATAATGGTAAAAGGAGCGCAAAAATTACCGGAAACGGAGTTTTTAATAGTGGGAGACGGTTCAGATAAATCAAGACTTGTTGAAATGTCAAAGAATATCAAAAATGTTCATTTCGTCCCACCTGTACCACGCGATCAAGTCCCAATGTATTACGCCGCTTCAGATGTGCTGTTTATACACCTTGCGAACGTAAAACTTTTCACAGACTCATTGCCATCTAAAACTTTTGAATACGCCGTTTCCAATCGTCCGATAATTTATGGTCTCGATGGACTGGCGGCCGAAATATTAGATAAATCTCACGCTGGCATAAGGATAAAAAGAGAATCTGTGAATGAATTTATTGAAGCTGTTAAAAAGATAAAAGAAAATTACTATGACTACCAAAAAAAAGCCATTGAAGGAAAAAAATACGTCATTGAAAATTATTTGAGAGATGATATCGTTAAAAAATATGCGGACTTTTTGGAAAAAATTAACTGAACTTCTTTATAAGTTCATCATAAATAGCTTTGAGACGGGAAATATTCTTATCGTAGTTTGCGTGTTCTTCTACTATTTCTATGTTTTTTTGGAAAGCCGTATTTAAAAGCTTCTCGTTGTTAAGTGCTTTAATCACTGCTTCTGATATTTTTTCAGGGGAATTTTCGTTGGCAAGAAATCCGTTTATTCCATCCGAAATCCATTCCTTATTTGCAGGTATGTCTGATACAATTGGAAAAGTACCTAACGCCATGGATTCAAGTAAACTTAAAGGTGTTCCGTCCCTATGAGGAACGGAAAGAACTACTTG
>CAZCZS010000125.1:0-3110 GCA_964503355.1 uncultured Mesoaciditoga sp. | reverse complement strand
ATTTTTTGACTAAGTTCTACCGTAGATTCGATATCCTCTCAACGAAATTTTGCAATTCCTGAGGAGAGTTGATATTTTCAAAGCTTTTTTTATAACCTTCGATATCAAAAAAATCTTCCTCTTTTAAAAACTTCACATTTTCAGAAGTCAAAACCACGTGGGTAAGTGTGGATTTTTCCCTTTTCAATTCCATCTCCACGATATTTAAGACATCTTTGGAATATATGGCATGTGTGGTTTGATACTTTCCATCTATAAAAGGGCAAAGAACGTTTTGCCCATCTAATTTATCGATCATCCTCTTAACCACCGGCTTTGAAATGAACGGCATATCACATGCCGTTAAAAAAATGTATTCGTTTCTTGCATGAACAAGCGCACTTTCCAATCCACCAACCGGCCCTTTATCGCTATGAATGTCACTGATGTTTCTACCGTTAAGTGTTTGAGATGAATTACCCACGAAAAGCACTTCATCGAACAGAGAAGCGACGGATTCAAAAACCCACTCCATCATCGTCTTTCCTTCGATCTTGTAGGCACATTTGTTCATGCCGAATCTTTTGGACTTCCCACCTGTAAGTATGGCAAGAGATAAGTTCATGAACTAATTCCTCAAATCGAATTCTATCTTCACATGTCCTTGTTTTTTAACGCCTTTCAAGTTTCTCAATATGCCGGCGTTTACGTCTTCGATTATGGATGAAATAAAAGGCAAAATTGGAACGACTTCACCATCGAATTCAACTCTCACCGCTTTTTTCGAAAGCTTAACACAGTTTTTGTACGTTTTTTCACCTCTTATTATTCCCACCATCATACTGGTACAATCGCTACCGCAATGCCCACAATCGTCACCCGGGAGAGGTGGCATTGCATGGGAAATAACAACGTCATACAACGTATCGTAATCTTCCGCTCCTATGTTTTTCAACGTTTGAAACCTTTTCGCCTTTAAGTTTGGGTTCTTTTCTTTACCAACCACCGCTATCGTCAAATCATCTACCCTTTCCATACCCTCTTTTTCATTCAAAAACAGCACCTTTGGCATTGGAAATCCCGTTTCACCTTCTACCAACAGAAAGTCGTAATTGAGATGTTTCAAAAGTTCGATCAAGTCCACACGTCGTGGAAGGTGAAGGATCGTCTCACCTTTTCCGACGGCGATCGACAAATTCGAACCGGCTTCAAGGTATTTCACGCTGTCTTTTGAATCTTTCTCGTAATTCAAAACGTGGGGCGTACTCTTAAGTGTTGCAACTGAATAACCGTTCTTTCGCAATCTTTTCGTCATTTTAACAAGAGCAACTGTTTTTCCAGAGTTGGATGGTCCAAAAAATTCTATGAGTTTCAAAGTACCATCTCCCAACTTTCCTTTATCTCCGATCGAATTGCGATTACTCCATCACGTCTTACTCTTCTTCGTCCAACAGCTTTCTTTCACCGCTTATCTTCTGAATTTCAGATATATCCTGAACTACCTCAAGCACACCGAAGTATTCTCCGTTTTTGTCATAAACTGGAAAATACCTTATGTAAAGGTACTTATCGTGATAATGCATCCAAAAATCTGCCGATTTTCTTTTCTTCGCTCGAAAATCATCCAAGATCTTTTGCACTACATGAACACTCTTTGGAGGATGGCAATTCTGAACCTTCCTTCCGAGATCCAATTCCACTCTTGGAAAAACGTGTTGTTTTCCCATAGGCATGTTGAAGTAGGTAACGACATCGTTTTTATCCACAAACGTTATATCAAGCGGTATGTTATCTAGGATGTAAAGAAGCGTCTCCGCATCCATGTCTTCAAAGAGTTCTTGAGTGTTCACTTCATTCGGTTCATTCATCTTGCAAAACCTCCTTTGGTAATTCAAAATATCCAAGTTTGTCGGATTCACGTTGAATATCTTCCCAATCTTTATCACTCAACACATCCAGTGCAACGTTGTAAAGGATTTCCTGCTCTTTTTGTGTGTGTTTGACAAACACTTCCACCAGATAGGTAAAAGCCCCTTGCAGATAATCTACAAATTCATCGTACGGAACGTTGGGAATCTTTTTAAGCAACTCTTCTATCTTTCTTCTTTTGTCTTTCATTTTCGAATGTTCATCCCACATTATAGCGGGCGGTTCTTCAACTCCGTACTTTTCCAAAACCGGAAATAAAGTGTTTTCTTGTCGCACATCGTGATTTTCGGATTCCCTTAAGTGCTTCATTATATCATTCAATTTCGTTATCAAATCACCCGCATCATCGTAACCAGCCCTGTTTTTCAACTCTCTTGATATTTGAAGACCTTGTTCGAACCAAAACATCATGGCGTCGTGATCCTTTATGAATCTCCATAACGGATGCGTTTTTGGTATTCTTCTTCTTGAACTCATGAGTTGATCCTTGAAAAGTTCCAAATGTACGTCGCAAGCTTTCATCAAATCGTTAATCGAATATCCTTCCTTTGTCAACTCAGCTTCCGCAATGGCTATTATAACTGGATTTGCTTTGGAAACTATTTCCTTGAATTTTTCCTTTACCTCCTCCACATCTTTTCCCTCTTCAAACAAAGCCTTCATAAGGCCTTTTATCTGCTCTTTGATGCTATTAGCTTGACTTATTTTATCTTCGAACTCTTTTCCACTTCCAATCTCTCCGTTCTTGATGCCTTCTTCCAACAGTGAAATGAGTTCTTCAAAAGTCATGCCGTGTTTCTTCGCCATTTTGGCAAGCGTTATTCTCGGTGCCATCATTTGAACTACCACAGCGTTCTTGAGAATTTTGAATTTCGGATTTTTCTTTACCAAGTACTCTGGAACGCCGGGATAATCCTTTAAAACCTCTGAGAATTTCGTACTTTTTTTGTAAGGTAACATTTCTTCGCCTCCTAAACTCTACTATTTTTATCTACTTTATTCTAACATCAAAAACCTTTCTTGTCAACAGAGATTCAACGTGTCTTGATCTTACCTACGATTGGTGCAGAATGAACATGAGTTGATTCAAAATTGCGTCTTCAAAAATATCTGTTGAAAATGGAGAATATTCTATACTCTACTCCCATTGTGCGTCAATTTTACAAGCAATGACTTTTGAACAAAAATAAATCGTTTTTCAA
>CAZCZS010000124.1:0-3161 GCA_964503355.1 uncultured Mesoaciditoga sp. | reverse complement strand
TTTACTCCCATTCAAAGACCTGCCAATGATACCAAGAGCGACGTCACTACCACCCATTTTGACTATCATTCAATTCACGATACACTCGTGAAATTGGACATACTCGGCCATGACGATCCAACAACGATGAGAATGTTAAAGGATCTAACCGGCGTGGATCCCATGAGTATACCAATGAACGATAAAGAGACCATGGGCATCTTTTCTTCAACCAAACCCTTGGGTGTTGGCAAAGAGATCGGAACTCAAGTTGGAACTTATGGAATCCCAGAATTCGGTACCAATTTCGTTAGACAGATGCTTGTGGAGACAAGACCAAAAAGCTTCGGTGATCTTGTGAGAATTTCGGGACTGTCCCACGGTACAGATGTGTGGGCAAACAACGCTCAAAATGTGATCAAAAGCGGAAAAGCAACTTTGGAAGAAGTTATAGCATGTCGTGACGATATAATGAATTACCTCATTCAAAAAGGGGTGGAACCTTCTTTATCTTTCAAGATAATGGAAAAAGTTAGAAAGGGAAAGAAATTGGAAGACGAAGATTTAAAAACGATGAAGGCGAAAGGAGTACCAGATTGGTACATAAATTCGTGTAAAAAGATCAAATATCTCTTTCCAAAAGCCCATGCCGTGGCGTACGTCAGCATGGCGTTCAGAATAGCGTATTTTAAAGTTCATTATCCTCTTGCCTTTTACGCCACTTACCTTACGATCAAAGGTGGAGAGTTCGATATCAAAGTTGTAAAGGGTGGATTGGAGTGGGTGAATTTCGAACTTCAAAGATTGGCACACGAAGGCGTTACAAACGTCAAAGAAAAAGCCAAACAAAGCGTTTTGGAAATATGCAAAGAGATGATGTTAAGGGGATACGGATTCAAAAATGTTGATATATTCAAATCAAGTGCCACTAGATTTGAAATAGAAGGTAACGAGTTGAGAGTACCTTTGAACAAGGTTCCCGGTCTTGGAGAAAAAGTGGCCGCTTCGATCGAAGAGGAAAGAAGAAAAAAGAAATTCCGATCCATAGAAGATTTGAAAAAAAGAACTCTTATAAACAAAACGCATCTTAAGATTTTGCAAGAACTTGGAGCTTTAAAGGACTTACCGGAAAACGATCAGATAACTTTAATTTGACTCACGTTGTGCGTCAATTTTACCCAATGTCTTTTGAACAACCGCTTTTCAAGCGATAAGGGAATTTTTTGAAAATGTCATTCCGAATCTTCTCTTTCTTGCATGCCGTACCAACCGAAGGTGGTCTCGGACCTGATGCGGGATCTCGTTTTATTCTATGAGATTGCGGGTCAAGCCCGCAATAACGTTGAGGTTAAGGACTCTCACCAATAGGTCGTAGCCCGGAATGACGTTAAGGTCAAAGACTCTCATCAACAGGTCGTAGGCCGGAATGATGTTGAGGAGTGTTTGAAAGGCTGAAATTAGTTTGTTCAGATCAGTTTTACACGAGTCAATCGTTCATTTTTCAACACCCATGTCTTTTTCAATAAACTTCGTTACCCTCATACACAACGTGAGTAATTTGATTTTATCGCCTTTAAAAACCGACAACGCTAACGTTACGAACGAAAAGCGGCGTAAAGATGCCTGCTTTTTCATCCTGAAAGCACCTTGGCCATTTTTTCTTTTACGCTGAGCAAAGCCCTACAATCGTCTTCGTTGTAGGTGACTATCTTTTGAAGAAGTGAATCGTCCCTCTTTAGTTTCCATTCATCAAGCGCTTTCATCGCTTCGTATCCGTTAAAATTTTCAACTCTCCATTCAAATCCAACGGCTCTTGCAACATCCTTTAGAGAATAAAATCTCACGGGAAGTACAAAAGAACTGGTTACAATAGCGTAAAGATCTTCAAGGCGATTCAAAACGTTTTTCACACTTTTACGTGAAAGGACACCGAATTTTTCCACAACTCTTCTATCGAAAACGTCGTAGTGATATATGGGTGCGCGCGGATGAAGCTTAACGAATTTCAAAAACTCTTCCCAATTATCTTCCCAATCGTCATCCAAAAGAACGAAATACCTGTAAATTGTTTTTTTGCCCACTTTTAACAACACACCTAAAAGATAAGTTTCATCAGCACCCTTTTCGACATCGAAAAAATATTCAACTCTGTGGTGCGGAATTCTTTCACCTTTGCAGAGCAAAAACCATTTCGATGTACTGATCGATTTGGCTTGAAGCACTATTTTTTCGGCTTGAGTTTTGCTTATTCCCATGTACTTGGATAATCTGTCCGGATCCGCATTCGAAATTTTTTCCACATTCGAATATCCCGCTTTCTGTAAAGCCTTTTTTCTTCCTTGCCCGATGCCGTTTATCATCGATATATCACCTTTGTTCGACGCGAATTCAACACATTCATCATGGAAAGGACAATTCCTGCAAGCGAATGAAAACGTGGGATCAGGCGGTTGCTCGTCGGAAAGGATCTTCTTAATCTCTTGGAGCAAATTTTCAGCTTTTTCTCTGCGGGGATAGATCTTTTTCAACCCGTCTGAAGTTGAGAGTGCAACGGCCATCTTGATCTTTTTTAAATCCATGATAAATGCCAAAAAAGAGGCTAAAATCTTATGACGCTCACGGATGGTCTTGGAGTGTATGTCAAGAATCACGGTTTTCTCGCCGTCGATCACTTCAATTCCCTCCACTTTGACAGAAAGCCACATATTCTGGTATTTCACAACGAAATGACCTTCTTGAGTTTGAGTAAACGAAGAACCTTTTTGGAGGGATTTTTCCATCAAAAAGGCTTTTCTATGGCAAGAAATGAAATCTTTCAATATCTCTTCATTCACAAAAATCGTTTCTATCTCCTCCATGATATGGATTTTTTCAAAACAATTATACAACTCAACTTGTGCGTAAAAATGACAAAAAAAGATCGGGATGTAACGAAGTTTGTTGGAAAAGGCATAACGAATTGAAAAAACCGATAACACCTCGTGTAAAATAATCAGAGCAAACTAACTTCAGTCTTTCAAACACTCCCAAACGTCATTCTGGGCTACGACCTATTGGTGAGAGTCCTTAACCTCAACGTCATTGCGGGCTTGACCCGCAATCTCATAGAATAAAATGAGATCCCGGCTCAGGTCTGGGATGACCTACGGTTGGTACGGCATGACAAAAGGAGAAGATCCAGG
>CAZCZS010000123.1:0-3318 GCA_964503355.1 uncultured Mesoaciditoga sp. | reverse complement strand
GATTGTGGATCAGGTCCACAATGACGTTAAGGTCAAAGACTCTCATCAATAGGTCGTGACCCGGAATGACGAAAAAGTGTAAATCCAAGTAAATGTTGAGAAGTTAACGGTTAGTAGTGAATAGTGAAAAATAAACCTGAAGTTAGTTTGTTCACATCATCTTCCACGAGCTGATCATCCATTTTTCAACATTCATCGCTTTTTCAATGAACTTCGTTACAGCTTATCTCTTTTTCGTTACTTTCAAGCACAACGTGAGTTTTCGAAATGTTGAAAATCACCTTTTAAATCTTTCTCGCCTGTCCAAATGATATCTTTTTATCATGTTGTCAACGGTTCTTCTGCTGACAGAGAGCTTTTTGGCGGCTTCTTCTTTATCCCACGAACAAGACTTCAAAACCCTTTTAACTATCTCACTTTCAAGGCGCGCGTGAAGTTTTTCCATCATGTCTTTCAAAGGCTCATTTCGCGCCATGTAGAGGCTCGCCATGGATTCGACGAAACGCTCCGTGAGCTCCGTTTTTGCAAAAGCGTTTGGATCGTATTTTATATCTTCTTTCGTCTGGGGAGATTCGGAAAATTCCACAAATCTTGTGACGATATTTCTCAATTCCCTCACGTTTCCACTGTATTCATGGCCCAAGAACGCTTGCCTCACTTCTTCTGGAAAATCGCTGAATTTTATCGTATATCCGAAATCTTTTAGGAAATTATCCACCAAAAATGGAATATCGTCTCTTCTATCACGAAGAGGGATGAGCTCTATTTTAAGCTCTGAAAGACGATGATATAGATCCGATCTCATACTTTCTCTTGGATCTTGGTTGGTCGCCGCGTAGATTCGAACGTCCACTTCGACTTCCTTGTTGGCCCCGACAGGTAAGAATTTTCCGCTATCCATAACCGTTAGCAACTTCGATTGAATGTGTTTCGGCATTTCACCTATTTCATCCAACAAGAGCGCCCCTTGATTCGTCGCTTCAAGAAGTCCCTCTTTGGTGGAATAAGCCCCGGTGTAAGCGCCTTTCACGTGTCCAAAAAGCTCGCTTTCAAGAAGATCTTCTGGGACGTTCGCGCAGTTGAGTTCAAGAAATCTGTTTTCTCTCCTATGAGAAATTCTGTGCATGATCTGAGCTACCGTGGATTTTCCCGTCCCGGTTTCACCCGATAAGAATATATTCGAATCGCTGAATGAAAAGAACACCAAGTCTTCTCTGAGTTTTCTTATGAATCGGCTCATACCGGCGAGCATTGAGATGTTTTTTTCAACATCTTTCAAGAACTTTTTCAATCCTCCATTTTCAAAATCAAAGACGAAGATGAGGTTGTCTTTCAACCTCAAAGAAGCATTCGACTCGTTAACGAATATCCTAGCCATGATCCCGTGAGAGATCGTGAAATCTCTTATTTTTCTCGCTTTTCCAAAGTGTTCTTTTCCAATGAAGATGAGTATAGGCTGACGTCTGTAATTCGAAATTTCCAACAAGAAAGTTTCCTCATCTTGGTATATTTCCATTTCATCTATGTAATTCACTTTATAATCGAGTGTTTCGCCAACGTTTGTCAACGGTTCACCCATGAAAAAAGCTTTCATTAAAAAGCACCTCCTATTCCTAACAAAATTTTAACATATTTTTATAATTTTTAGAAAGATCTTTCCAAAAAAGAACTCATCTTCCGCAATGAGAAAAGAAGTTCTTGAAGGTGTAAATTGAATTCATTCTGGAAACCTGTTTTGATACGTATATGGTTATGGTCAAGATAAAACGATAAAATTAAAAGTCACGATCATTTCAAATAAAAAAGGTCCTTGTTTGGAATGGCATTTCTATAAAGGAACGCTTTTTCTTTTTAAAGAAATCACTTTCTCAACTTAGAAGTCTTCTTCACGCTTAATTTATTATCTTTCAAGTGAAGACAGAACTTTGCGAAACGAGCATTTTTGGAATGAATTGCGCTAATGAAAGATGAAAAGGGGTTAGAAAACCAACGAAGGATGTGGGGGAATATGAAAAAAATAGGATTCGTACTGATTTTGTTGATTTCAGTAACGATGATTTTCGCGTCTCAAGCGATTCAAATAAACATTTACAAGTGGAATATCGACGATCAAAAATGGGAACCGGTGACCACCGCGATGGCGAGTGGAACGGGAATGGGAATTTTCACGACTGAATCGCTAAGCGGTAACGTGAAAGGTTTTATACCAATTTCTTTTTTTCCACCAGATGGAAAAAGGATCAATTTCAAAGTTAACGTTGACATCTCTCGGGCGCAAACAAAACTGGTTTTGAAACCTCTCGTCTACTCCCACATTTTTGGGAAGTGGACGGTGGATAACATGTATTTGCTGTTCAATTCCACCAACGATTTGAAGGTGAGCTACTCGCTGCAAGGAGATGTTCAAGGATACCACATCGTGAGTGTTGATGAAAAAAAGAACGTTAAAAATTCAAAAGAATGGAAAAAAATGGGCGAGAATACGAGGATAGAGCAGATAAATTTAAAATCCGGTTCCCATGAGTTTTATCTATGGCTTGGTTTTGACAAGACGAACGATAAGATATTCGTTGGGCCGATCGTTTTTGACACGTACATCGTACCCAACATTTGAAAGGTAGAGGGGATGAGGATGATGAAAAAGATCATATGGATGTTGGTGATGGCTTTAACACTTTTTTCAGCTTTCGTTTTTGCAAGCGGGGTCAAGGTCTTCAGTTTAGATGGAAACACATGGACGCCGGTTTCTTCAAGTGGCAAATCAAACGCTTCAGGCCCTTACGCTTCACCTTTATCCTCACCGACTTCTAATTCTTCCGATTCAACGGCGTTGGTGTACGTTTACATAGAGTACACAAACGTGAAGGTTCACGTGGACATTCCAGGTGAATGGATGACGGGAAATATAACGATCACCACCGTGGCAAGTCACACACCGGTAAGGTTGACTTTTTCCACAAGTGGAAATTTAAGAAATGGTTCTCATACCATTCCAACTTATTACCAACCCTACGACGGTAACAATTCAGGTTACTTTCCACATCAACCACTTCACGCCGCTGTATGGAAGCCAGCCGATGAAAATTGGCCAACGGGAATGAACGGTTACCAGCTAACGAGAGGAATTGGAAATCACTCTTTTAAATTATGGATGGGTGTTGACGTGAAAGATACCACCCAAAAAGGACGGTACACGGGATGGATACAATTTTCAATTGTGCAGGTTCCATGAAAAAATTTCTTTCTATTTTGGCTACCGCGTTAGCGGTATTTTTTTTCATATTTCAGTTATCCGCATGCTCTTTGATATTTCTACCT
>CAZCZS010000122.1:0-3362 GCA_964503355.1 uncultured Mesoaciditoga sp. | reverse complement strand
AAAAACAACGCTCAAAATTACGATAGCTTAAAGAAAGTGGAGGTTTTTTCTTTCCTGCTGAACGATCTGGGAATCGAAAATCTCATTCAGTCTTCTGTGAGTCAAACGGCCGTTTCGATCGGTACTAAACCGTCCCAAATATGGAATATGACCGAAAACGACTTCGTCATCTTCGCGAGCTTAGACACTCAGAATCTTCAAAGCAACGTTGAGATTGCACTCAAAGGAAAATCGAAAATTCTCTTGGATCTTCTTTCATCCCTCGTTGGTGGAAATGTGGGCAGCGAAAAGATTGGAACTTACACAGTGAAAACATTTGAAACGAATGGGGTAACGATATACGCGTTGGATCATGATGGATACGTTTTGCTTTCAAATTCTCCAAACCTTTTAACTCGCTCTATCCAAACTTACGATGGTAAGTATTCATCTTTCACATTTTCAAAGAAAATTCCCTCGGACAGTTGGTTCAGTTTCTACACGAAATTGGGCAACTTAACCGAAAACTCAACTTTGGACATGATCCCAACAAGCGGTTACGGGTACGCACAAGTGAAAAATGGTGAATTGATGGTAACCGGCATTTCCAACTTCGAATACAAAGATGTGAACTTGAAAAAGAGATTGCTCTCCTTTAACCCAAACGCCAAATCCCTTCAAACCATGCCATCTACCGGCAATTTTTGGCTCGGTGCTGATGTCGCCGATCCGGTAGAATTTTACGATCTGATGCAAAAATACGCGAAAGATTTTGGATTGAAAAAAGAAAGATTTTCCCTCAAAGAAGGAAAAGAATTGGCAGAACACTTCAGTGGTAAGCTCTTCATGGATATGGATCTATCATCCCAAGAGCCATCTTTCGTGGTACGTATATACCTTTCAAAAGATCTATCTGAATACATTCCCACGCTCTCAAAAAACGCTTCGGCCACTTTTACTTGGAAGGGACATACCGTTTTAAGGGACGATACGCGTGAAGGCACACGCACAAGCCACACTTTCACTATCTTTTATCCAGATAAGGTTGTCATAAGCGATTTGGAGCCACAAAAGGCGGAAACCTTCATAAAATCTCCTTCAAAAGCGGAAGAAATGGGAAACTTTTCTTCTTTTGAAAAGCTCTTATGGTCCAAATCATTCTTGATAGGATATGTTGATCTCGGAGATCTTATCAAATCTCTTCTTCAGTATCCATTGACATCCGGGGCCCTTTTCCAGATGAAATTCGATGAAGATGCCAATTTGAAGTGGCAACTGTTGATCAAATGATTTTTTTGAGCGAGAAAGGAGAGCGAAATGAAAATCGTCTCTAAAACGGTCGATGAAATAGAAGCATCCTTAACACTTCGTATAGATTCAAAGGCTAAAGCTTTGAAAAAATCAGGGAAGGATCTTGTTTTGTTCACGGCCGGTGAACCTGACTTTGACACACCGCAAAAGGTAAAAGAGGCGGCTATAGAGGCCATAAACGCGAATTTCACCAAATACACCAAATCGAGTGGGATAATAGAACTAAGAGAGGGAATATGTCAAAAACTCGAAAAAGACAACGGCTTGAAATACTCACCTGATGAGATAGTCGTTTCAAATGGCGGAAAGCAGGCTTTGTTCAACATCTTCGGTGCGATACTCAATCCCTCAGATGAAGTCATTGTGATGACGCCGGCTTGGGTGAGCTACTTTCCTCAAATCAGACTTTGGAAGGGAGTTCCCGTTGAGGTGAAAACCTTTCCCGAAAATGGATATCTTCCTCAAAAGGAGGATCTCGAACGCGCGATAAACGAAAGAACAAAAGCCATCCTTTTTAACTCTCCCAACAACCCCACCGGCACCGTCTACGATGTCAAAACGCTTGAAATGATAGCGAACATCGCTCAAAAATACGATTTGTACGTTGTGACGGATGAAGTGTACGAGAAGATGGTTTACGATATTCCGCACGTTTCAATCGCATCTTTTGACGGTATGAAGAAAAGAACGTTGATAATAAACGGCTTTTCTAAAAGTCATGCCATGACCGGATGGAGGGTGGGTTACTCCGTGGCTCCTTTGGAAATATCAAAACAAATCTCGAAAATACAATCTCATACCACATCTAACATAAATTCGATAGCGCAAATGGCAGCTTTGAAAGCCTTGAGTGTGGATACGAAGTATATGATGGACGAATACAAAAAACGCCGCGATCTGATAAGCGACATGTTAGAGAAGGCGAATTTCAAATTTTTCAAACCAAAAGGTGCTTTTTACGTGATGATAGATGTGAATGAATTTTTAAACGATGGTAAGAGCACAGAAGATCTCTGTATGGAACTGATGGAAAACGCAGGTGTTGCCATGATCCCAGCCGACGCCTTTGGGGCGAAAGGATTCGTGCGCGTCTCTTTTGCCACTTCTCAAGAACTCATAAAAAAGGGAATAGAAAGATTCGCGAAGTACTTGAAAAAGAGCTAAAAGTGTTTTATAATTCCTTCTGAACTTTCGTGTGGAAGGGCGTTGTTTCAACGTTTCCAGCCCTTAAAATATGGGAAACGGAATCACAAGATTCCGTTTCCTTTTTTATTTTATCAAAGGGGGAGATGAAATGAAAAGTTTGAACGTCAAAAGGTTAACACTCAATTCCGCTTTCATAGCACTTAGCGTGATTTTGGAAAGATTCTTATCCATAAGGCTATCCTTCTTTGGTGTTGAAGGAGTGAGAATTGGCATAGGAGCTTTACCGATATTCTTAGCCGGCTTCGTTTTTGAACCAACTGATGGTCTTGTAGTTGGCGCTTTGGCAGATTTGGTAGGCTACTTCGTAAGCCCAATGGGTCCTTACATGCCACAATTCACCCTTACTTCGGCTTTGACCGGCTGGATACCAGCGGTTATGTACAAATACCTCTTCAGAAGAAATGCGAAATTTTTACCATTCTTCATTTCGATAGGAACGGGTCAATTCATAACGGACATGATAATGGTTCCATATTTCATACACGTTCTCTTTCACGTTCCGTACGCCATTTTAATGCCATCTAGACTCGTTGGATACCCCATAATGCTATTCGTCTATCCCGCTCTCGTTTTACCGATAATGAAAAGAATTCCAGCCTTTCAAAACACGGCGCTACGACAACGTTGAGCAAAATCGTTTACAACTGACGAGCTGACGCTCAAATTGAATAACTCACGTTGTGCGTGAGAGTGGCGAAAAAAGGTTGTGGTGTAACAAAGTTCATTGAAAAAGTATAAGTGCTAAAGAATTGACAATTAACTCGTGTAAAATTAATTTGAACACACTAACTTTAACGTTTTGAACCTCCCTTGAAGTTTTCATCAAGGCATATGAGCTCGCCATCCAGAAATTCACAAGAGTGAGG
>CAZCZS010000121.1:0-3527 GCA_964503355.1 uncultured Mesoaciditoga sp. | reverse complement strand
AAAACTTGTGGTTTTCTGGCGTGTTTAAAGCGTTTTTGAATGTTTGACCATTTTTCCCTTAAACTTTCTATCTCCGATTCCAGTTTTTCTTTTTCCACTCCCTGGGCAACAGTTCTTACGATGACGCCTTGTCCTTTCGATATTTCACGCGCTATGTCGTGGAGTCTTTTCCTTTCGTTTGGATCCTCTATTTTCTTCGAAACACCGATGTTGGATATCTGGGGCATCAAAACGAGGTATCTCCCTGCTAAACTGATGTACGACGTCACCTGCGGACCTTTCAATCCCATGGCGTCTTTCTTCACTTGCACCATTATCTTTTGTTTTGGTTTCAACATCTCCACTTTCAGAGCGCTTCCATTTCTCGGTTTGGGAGCGTACAAATCCCTTTCTCTTAAAAACGCGTTTTTCCCTTCTCCTATGTTGACGAAGGCGGCTTGAAGGTTCGGAACGATGTTTTCTATTCTTCCAAGGTAAATACTTCCCGTTAAGGATTCTTCGTCCGCTTCTTCCAGATAAATTTCAAAGAGCTGATCGTCTTCCATCATCGCCAATCTCAAACCTTCGAATTCCGAATTGCTTATGACGATCCTTTTCAAAGATGTTCTGCTCGTAACTATGATTACCACCTCTTGTTCGAATGAATAATAAGTATATGAGAATTATAACATCAAAAACTGTTTAAAAGTCCTGTAACCACAAGATCCCATCCATTCACCAAGACGAAAAGAAGCAATTTAAACGGAAGCGACACCATAACAGGTGGGATCATGATCATGCCCATCGCCAGCAAAATAGAAGCCGTTACCATGTCTATCAATATGAATGGTATGTAAAGCAAAACGCCTATCTTGAACGCTATCTTAAGTTCGCTTATCACGAAAGCCGGTATCAACACGGAAGTTGGAATATCGGAAAGCTTTTTCGGATACGGCATCTTTCGATATTGGGTGAATATCTTTATCGCGTCTCCATTTTTATGCCTTACTATTTCAGCGTACATGAATTCTCTGAAAGGTTGTATACCTTTTTTTATAGCCTGTTGATAGCCTATTTTTCCACTCATGTAAGGTTTTATGGCGTTGTTGTAAGCTTGTGTAAAGGTTGGTTGCATTATGAAAAAGGTCATGAACAGCGCAAGACCTATAAGAATCTGATTTGGAGGAGATTGTTGTGTGCTCATGGCACTTCTTAGAAGGGCGAAAACCACGATTATTCTCGTAAAAGAAGTCATCAGCACCAAGATCGCCGGTGCCAACGATAAGACCGTTATGACGATTAAGATCGTAAGCGTTGTGCTCAACTGGGCATTTGTCGGAGTTCCACCAAGGCTTATGGTGACATTTGGAATCCGAGGAGTACCCGTTCCCGCCGCAAACGTGAATGTAGTCAACGCTCCCGTGAAAAAAAGGGTTAAGAAGAATGATTTTCCCTTCACTTCTTTTTACCACAACACGTTCCGCCTTTTTTCAGGCGGAAGTAGACGCATCTTCTGTTTTCTACAATCATCATTTGATCAATCCTATGAGCATCTTTGACACTTCTTTTAAAATCATATACTTAACGCGTGAAAACGTTTATTTGTTCAATTTATCCACTCTGTCTATTTGATCTTTTAAGAATCTTTTTCCAAGCTTTGAAAATAAAATTTTCGAGAATCCATCTTCGCTTTCTCCAATTTCTATATCTTTGATGTCGTCTTCATTTGTTAATTCCATCAAAACCTGTGTATTGGATGGTGTGCAGGCGATGAAAAGATATCTGTTTTTCAACTCAACAAGATATATCACCGTGTTTCTTCCCACAACAAGCGCATCTACGACTTTCATGTACTTCGATTTAACACGCTTGACGCCAAGTTTCTTAACGATGTACAGCACTACTAAAAGAACAAGTATTATTAGCGTTGTTGAAATTAAAAACGTCAAGTTAGATGATGCGAAAGCTGAGGTTGGCGTGGCGGAAGCCACTCTTAACACCTCACTTGCTTATTTTTGAGAGCGCTTCTACCACTCTTCCTTGCTGGAAAGGCTTCACTATGAAGTCCTTTGCGCCCGCTTGAATGGCTTCGACAACCATCATCTGTTGTCCCATAGCGCTGCACATGATAACGTTCGCATTTGGGTCTATTTTCAATATCTCTTTTGTGGCTTCTATTCCGTTCATTTCTGGCATCGTTATATCCATGGTTACTATATCCGGTTTCAATTCTTTGTATTTTTCAACGGCTTCCGCCCCGTTGGACGCTTCTCCAACCACTTCGTATCCAGCCTTTGTTATGATGTCTTTTAATAACATTCTCATGAATGCCGCATCGTCCACTATAAGCACTTTTTTAGCCATCTTCATTCCTCCTTAAATTTCGTTTACCTCGTCGTCTATGAACTCAGAGACGTCTATGAGAACAAGAAGCCTTTCTCCCTTTTTCACGACACCTTTAAAATATTTGGACTCTTCCACTTTTATTGTGGAATCAATTTCGTTTGGGTTAACCCACATAACTTCCGTGACGCCGTCAACCAAAAAGCCTATTTCGGTACCCTCTATCTTGGTTACTATGATGTTTTCATCCTTTTTCTCTTCGTAATCATCCAAATTCAAAACCTTTCTAAGATCTATCACAGGTACAATTCTACCACGCAAATTCATGACACCTTTAATAAAAGATTTTGAGTTCGGAACAGGTGTGATTTGGCTCTTTTCGACTATCATCTCCACGATGCTTATTTCAATGGCGTATTCATGTTCGCCGAACTTGAATCCCAAAATTTCAAATGGAGCTGTCAAGCTTTTTAAATTCACCATCATCACCTCGAAAGTGCTTTTTGAATGAGCGACGGTACGTCTATTATCAAAGCTATAGAACCGTTACCCAATATCGCTCCGCCGCTGAATTCTTTCACATTTTTGAAGAGTTTTCCCAAGGCTTTTATGACTATATCCTGTTGGCCCAACAATCTATCGACTATGAAGCCGTATTTCGAATCCTTGTATTTGTTTACGACCAAATCGGCCTTCTCTTCGACCCTTCCGGAGCCAAACAAGAGTCTTAAATCGATAACGGGCACTATCTCTCCGCGAATGAGAACGGTTTTGCGCCCTTCCACTTCTTTTATGTCTTTTTGGTAAACTGTGAGTGTGCTGTCTATGGCGGATATCGGAATGGCGTAAACGTTCTCTCCGACTTCTATTAGAAGCGCTTGAATTATGGAAAGGGTAAGCGGTAATTTTATGACAACCTTCGTTCCTTTGCCTTCAACACTTTCGAGATAGACGTTTCCATTTAGCGACTCTATGGTTTTTTTCACAACATCCATTCCCACGCCTCTTCCCGAAACTTCGGTGGGATTGTCGTTGGTGGAAAAACCGGGTTCAAACGTCAAACTGAATATCTCTTCCGGTGTCATCGTGGCGACTTCGTACTCTTGGATAAGTCCTTTCTCCAAAGCTTTTTTTATTATTTTTTCTTTGCTGAATCCACGGCCGTCATCACTGACTTCGATGATAACGCTGTCGCCTTCTTGCCT
>CAZCZS010000120.1:0-3589 GCA_964503355.1 uncultured Mesoaciditoga sp. | reverse complement strand
AGTGAGAGATTTAAATCTGAAGAAAAGCGCCAGCCGGCGCTTTTCGAATTTCATTTAAAAAGTTGAACCGTTCCATCCCCACATGTATCCTTTTGCATCCGAAAAGCTTATATACGTCCTATCCGCGCTAACACCTATTTCTTTTTCTAAAAGTTCGCATATGGATTTCGAAAGTTTCGGCGTTTGAGATGAAGACAATCCTATACTTCTTAAATCCAAAAAGGCGCATGGATCGGTCTTACCCCCAAATGTCATGCTCTTTTCTTCAATCGACACCATAACGTACGTTTCCGGTTTTCCAAGCTCTTGAGCAACCAACGCTGATAACTTCTTGGCCAACGATTCTTTGTCATCCACCTTCGCGTTCGTTTCCAAACCACAATAAGGCATCTTTCCACCCCCTGTCGTATTTTTCGATCGTTTAAGTATACATCTAAATGCGCGATGTAACAAGCGATGAAATTCGGATGAGTTTATCAAAGTACCCTTCCAAATGCGATCAGATGTTCTCTCAAACCAATTTCGTAAACTGTTTTTGGTTCAAGCAAATCCGAAATTCCAACCATTCCATGGTACAAATTCGCATGAACTATTTTTCCATTTCCTATGTAAAACGCCACGTGACCCGGGAAGAAAGCGAGATCTCCCACTTTCAGTTCCGATTCTTTTACATTATTGGCGAATTCTTGCTGTTGATCTGAATCCCGAGGAATGTTCACTCCCACGTAATCGTACAATCTTCCAACGTATCCAGAACAATCGATACCGTAAACGCTTGTTCCTCCCCAAAGGTAAGGTGTTCCCAAAAAGATTTTCCAAATTTTTCGTATTTCTTCTTTTTTTATCTCGGAAGAAGGGATAACGTCCTCTTTTTTCAATTTCATTTTCACACCGTTGGGGAATTCGCAAATCCAATGAAGTTCTTTTTCCACTGCTGGAATTTTCACGCCGAATGGAAGATAAAAATTCTCATTTGAAAATTCCGCCAACGAAAATCTCTTTTTGATCGTCACAAATGTCCCTTTTTTCCATTCTTGAAACTCTTTTTCAGACATGAAAAACAGATTGGAATACCTCAACCATCCTATGAATCCGGTTCTCATATCTTTTGCGAGCACGTAATCTTTTGAAAAATCCAAAACCTTGGCGCTTTCGCCAAATACAAGTTGATGAACGTTCAAAGAACGAAAATCTGGAGAAGATTTCATATCGCACGTTACCGACTTTACAACGGCGATTTTATGAGAATCTTCAACTTCCTCTTCCATGATGCCAACGCTCAACTCCACGTTTTTTTCTCCTAAAGAGAAAAGTACTTTTTCGATCTTCTCATACGATTCTTTTGTATCCACCTTTCCAACTATTCGCAAACCTACATGCTTTTTTTCAAAGTTAAGGGCGTATTTGCACGTCCTTCTGTCCTTCAACGTGGATTTTATCTTTTTAATTATGGAATAGACATCTTCATCTTTCAAAATGGATCACCCTATCCTTATGGTGAATTTGTATTTATCTCCTCTGTAGATCGATTGAACGTACTCGATACACTCGGAGTTATCGGTATACGTGAATCTTCTTCTTAAGACTATACAATCGTTAACGTGAATGCCGAGCAATCGAGCGTCTTCCGCGCTCGCATGTCCAACTTCTAACGTTTCATCTCCATACTCCAATCTGAGATTCAGAACGTTTTTGAAAAAATCGTACAAAGAGCCATTGGACATGTCCATTTCCAATATGTTTAGCAAACGTGTATCCACGGCGGGATTCAGATACGCCCACTCTATGGCATAAGGCGTTCCATTCAACATTCTCAATCTCTTCAAGAGTATCATCTTGGATTTTTGAGGAAGTTTCAACTTTTCAATTATGTAAAACGGCGCGTCAACGATGGTATTCTGCATGACGATAGAACTAGGAATGTATCCGTTTCTCCTTGCCTCGTCTGTAAAACCGCTCAACTCAGTAAGATTTTCCACGTTTTTTTCGTTTTTCACCCTTGTGCCTTTTCCCCTCAATTTTTCGACGATTCCATCTTCCACAAGCTTTGAAAGAGCTTGCCTAACCGTCAAGCGACTCACGTCGTAAAAATCGGCCAAAGAGTTTTCTGAAGGCAGGTATTCGCCAACTTTGAATTCACCGTTTTTTATCCTTTTTTTTAAACATTCATACAGCTGATGGTAAATTGGAATAGGACTATTTTTGTCTATCATACGCAAAATTTCATCTCCTTCGTAAGAGTCGATCATCGTCTCATAAATCCTTATTTTTCATTTTTTCCATTGCCATTATGGCTGCTCCAACGTCTGCACCGAATTTTGGAGAGACGAATTTCGCCTTTGCAAAACGCGCATAAAACGCTTTCTTCATATTTTCAAGAAAAAATCTCGAGTTGAAAATTCCACCCGTGTATGAGAAGTTAAAATCATCTGAAAAATCGCATTTCTTTTGAACCGCCTCTATCATTTTGAGAGCGTTTTCTATTCCCTTTTCCACTATTCTTCTCGCCACCTCATCGCCTTTTTGAGCCTCTTCAAAGACGATTATTGCCGCTGAAGCTATCTTGGATTTTTTGAAATTCGAGTAATATAGGTAGATCAGATCTTCTATTTTGGATAATCCATAAAAAGATGGGAGTTTTTCTTTTAAAGTTGTAAAAGGACCCATTCCATCCCTGAATTCAAGGGCGGCGATGGCGGCCTTGTTTGCAAACCAAAAACCACTGCAATACTCTTCAAACATGTATCCCCATCCTCCAGCCCTTTCAACCTTTCCACTTTCATTTCTTGCCAAAACTATGGAACCTGTGCCGGCTATCATCAAAATGCCGACGCCATTCAATGCCCCCCACAAAGCCGACAAGGCATCGTTGGAAATGACAACTTTTTCCACGTTGATTTCCTTAAAAATCGATGAAATGATCTCCATATCTTTTTCCCTGTCAACGCCACTTAAGCCAGCTCCGACAACGTCGTACTTTCCATCGCTTACCCTTTCGATGCCTTCTTTGAATACATTTTTAACTTTTTTCACCCCAACAAGATGATAATTGCTTGGTTCTTTGATGATGTAAGAGTTGATAACACCTTTTTTCTCATCGAATAGTACAAAACGCGTGTAGCTTCCACCACCATCTATTCCTATGGCTCTCAATCTAATCACTCCAGTGAATTATGGGAAGCTTACCGGTTAATTTTTCGTTGAAGGAAATCATCGTGGCGAAAACACGCTGAGATATCTTTGAATCGTTATAAAGGGCGATTGAATTCTGAACACCGTTTAAAAACGCATCGTATGGATTTCTCAACGCGATCAAAAGGGTTTTATGCGCCTTTATCTTCATCACCTCGTACACCAACTTTTTCATCTTGGGATTCAAATAAGCGTTGACGGTGTTTAACAAAATCGTTCCTTTGAATTTCTTTACGCTTTTCATCATCTCTTGAATCTCGTCCTCTGATGGTTCTGGCGAAAACAAAAGGCTCTTGACTGGAAAATTGACGTTCTTCTTAAAAACCTTTTCCATTTCCACCTCTTTGACTCTACCTTTTTCTTCGATCTTTACCGTTTTCGTACTTGAAGGAAAAAG
>CAZCZS010000119.1:0-3629 GCA_964503355.1 uncultured Mesoaciditoga sp. | reverse complement strand
ACTTACTTTTTTCCTTTCACCCCCTTTTTATCTCTCAGCTTTCAATCCAGCGTCACTGTAACCATTCCTTCGTATTCCCCTTCTTTGGCGCTTGGAGGAAGCTGAATGGACATGAGCAGTTTTTCGAATTCCTTGAAACCTTTACCCACAACGGACATCTTTCCAAGAGTCACGCTTCCCATCTTCAGGATCTTCTTCTTCTCTTTTCCATCGATCAAGTTGATGAAAACGTTCGACTCCACGAAAGAGCCGTCGTTGCTTTTTGGCGCGGTTACGCTGAAACTCAATTCGAACAAAGCCCCCTCTCCCCCTACAAATCCTATCCCGTTTTTCAAAGAGTAAAAGGTTTTGCCCGAATTGTGGAAGAAGCGATAGAGCACTATCCAAGTTTTCATGTCTTTCATTTCAAAGACCGATAAGTTCAATTCACCATCTTTTTCTTCACAAATGACTTCGAATTTTTCCTTTTCATCTTTCAATTATCTCCCCCGATGTAATTAAGCAAAGTTCGTGCCAAAATTTTGATTTTTTGCAAATCACGAAAAACTGCTTGAAATAAGGAAAGTCTTCATCGTCGATCGGGAACAGTTGTTCCCGATGAGAACAATTTGTTCCTTCTAGGAACAACTGTTCCTGATTTTTTTTGAAAATGGCTTGAAATAAGGAATTTCGATACCTTAATAAAAGAAGGTAAAAGAACGGTAGAGACTTCAAACACGAAAAAAGCTCCCGTTTAGGGAGCTTTTCACGGCATCAATTAGATTTACGCGTTACAATCCAATGCCTATCGTGTACATTCGTTGACAATCGTAACCGGCGTTTTGTCCGTAATTCAAAACGTAAGTGCCGGCGCGTATCTTCAATCCACCGACGTTAACTTCCAGGCCTCCCGTTGGCCATCCCGCGGATAGGCCGGCGTAGAGGTGAACAAAACCGAACGGCGTGTACTTCAATCCAAAGTGAAGCCTTCTGAAAAACGAGTAGTCGTTGTCTAAAAGCTTTTCGAAATCCGCGCCTATGGCGAAGCCCTTCGTGGCGTATCCAATTCCAACGCGTATGTCTTTTGAAGGACTCAAGAGATCGTGCCAAAGACCGCCGACGCTAAGATTTCCAATGGAAATTTTTGCTCCCAAATCTCCATTGGCATCCACTTCGTAATCCAAATTCGGATCGAACGTGGACGAGTTTATCATCAAGACGGAAAGGTTGTCTATGGAATATATGGCTGGCATAACGTAACCGTATCTGTAAAGCCCACCGATGGACACTTTGAAATCCGAAAAATTCAAAGCCAGCGCCGCCGCGGCTTGAGCGTAAGCCGCGGCTTTGGCGTGAAGGGATATGAAAGGCACCAAATCGTTGGACACGAAGGATTTCGCGTACGCTTGGCCTATCGCGGAGAGCACGATCGAAAAGACGTTTCCTTCATATCCAACGTACGCCGCGCTTTTCAGGACCACATCGTTTCTGTTGCTCAAAGCTTTGGCGTAATTCCTCAAAAAGTAATCGGCTATCTCAACGTTATTTCCGCTGTTGAGAACGGATTTTATCTCATCGATGTGTCCCAACGCCTTAACGGTCGCCGAAGCCGCGCCGTAGCTCATGTCAACATCCAAACTCGGAAGTTTCAAAACGAATCCGTTTCCATTCGTAAGACCTGCTGGATTGTAAGAAAGGGCGTTTTCATCGTTCGCGATTCCAGTGAACGTTTCACCCATGCACAACGTTTCAAATGAGTTGTAAAAGCTCAAATCGAAAGCCAAAATCGACGCGCCGAGAATGACCAACAAAGCCAAGCTCACGATCCAAATTCTTCTCATTTTCTTCCACCTCTCAATGGAAGCTGTTTTGCAAGAAAGTCAAAAGATCTTCGAGCGTTTCAAACGACGCTATTTCTTGAGCGTTGAGTTTGTCATAGATAGTGCTGAGCGAATCGAGAAAGACGTTCGTTTCGCTCACATTCACGTTCAACGATGGTGGGACGTGTTTCAAAGCGTCGCGTGCCTTTGAAAGCGCTTGAGAAAGTTTTTCCATAACATTTTGCGAAAGTGCTTCGTTGTTGTACGTCGCCAATTTCAAATTCATGACTTCCGTCCAATTTATCCGCGAGGGATCCTTGAATTTCTTATTCTTTGCGTCCCAGACGTATTTGAATATCTCGTCCGAGGTGTTCAAGACTCCATCTTCGTTCGAATCGAAAAGGGCGGTCGCCGAATACCAAACGTCGTATATAGTCGCCGACACGTCCCAATTAAACGCTTCATCGCCTCCGTAAACGGAAACGAGATCGCACAGGTTGCTCATGAGATTCATCGTTGGCGTGTCAATCGTTATCGAAAGAAGTAATTCCACGATCTTTGAAGCGGTTGTCGCCTCAAAAGTCGATGAATCGGCGGCGTTGAATACGCGCGCATGAGTTTGATATTGAGAAGAAGATATCAAGACGTTCAAAAGTTTAGAGGCTACATCTGAAAGGTCTATCTTTTTGGCTTGAGAAACGGATCTTATCATCGCTATCGCCGCGTTTTTCACGGCGATCCCGGTGGTGCTGTTTTGGGATATAGCGCCGTTTTCGATCTTCATTTTAACCTTCTCCACCTGCGAAGCGATTTCGTTTATCGTTTCTTTTGACTGCGAAGACGTCGCCGAACTGCTCAAAGCTTCGTAGAGATTTGGTGATGGCGTCGTGGTTCCGCTTGCCACTTGGCTTATAACCTGAGCCGAAAGGTTGGCGGCGACTTGGGTGTCTCCGTTGTTCGCGGCTTCAAGCGCGCTTTCGGCGGCATCTGAGATGTTCTTCGGTTTGTCTATCGTCTGAAAAACGTTCACAGCGCAAGAAGAAAGAAAAACCGATAAGATAAAGGTCATCACGACCACGAATAAGATCTTTCTTTTCACATGTATTCCCCCTTTTCACTTACTTACCAATTTTATCGGTAAAAACGTTTAAAACATTTAGCGCGTTCAGTGCAGCATCTCGATTCCGTCTTCGGAAATTCGAGGAATAGCGCGCGGTCGTTTTCCCTCTTTTCTGCTCTGAACGAGTTCTTCGATCACTTTGGCGTGTTTGTTCAACGTGTCAAGCGTTTTTTCGATCTCCTCTATTTTCGATACCACAGGTTGTACGCTCGTTTTATCCCTTAAATTCAAAAAGTTTGGACTTAGAACCCCACCTATGAAAACGTCGCAGTCACCGACTATTTTCAATATGTGTTGCATCTTCTTTTGACTGCCGTGTTTTTCTTCTTCGAAAGGCACGTTTGATCTTTTTTCAACGAATTGGTACTCATTTCCATTCCATTCGTAGATCATGAAAAAATCCGCATCTCCCATATGACCTTTGAAAATGTTTTTTTCGTCCTTCGTCGGAACGCAGATTTTAACTTTTTCCATATGCACTACCTCCTAAAATGTTTGATTTTCATTCGATTTATTTTACATTATTCCAATTACTTTTGAAAATGAGAAGTTACCTCATGTTGTGCACGAAAGTAACGAAAAAAGATTGGGATGTAACAAAGTTCATTGAAAAAGGCATAAAGATTGAAAAACCGACAACACCTCGTGTAAAATCAATTTGAACACACTAACTTTAACGTTTTAAACCTCCCTTGAAGTTTTCATCAAGG
>CAZCZS010000118.1:0-3636 GCA_964503355.1 uncultured Mesoaciditoga sp. | reverse complement strand
TTTTTATTTCGTGAAGCAGTATTCTGTACTTCGCTTTATCACCGGAGTATACCATATTTCCAAGATCCAAAACGAACGCACTTTTCGTAGCGCTGTGAGAAAATGGTTCCCTTCTAAAAACTCCTAAGTTCTTGTACGTATTTCCCACCACGTAAAAAGAGAAGAGCTTATGCGATACGTTTTCCTGTGCTTTTTCCACGTTAAGATAATTCAATTGTGTGATCTTTATGGGAGAATAAGCTTCGTAAAGTGAATAGGATATGAAGAATAAAAGGATGATCCACAACGATACGTTCGTGAACAATCTGAAAGATCGCGGATGTTTTTTGGCAAATTTTGAAAAGAAGTACGTTGCACTCGCCACACCAGCGATGGCAAGTGTTGTGAACCATACCAAGTGTGTGCTCATGTTGGACAAGCCAAGTTGAAATCCAAAATACGTCATGATCAGCGACCAAATGAACGTTCCAAAAAAAGTGTAAAGCGTAAACGACCATATCGGCATTTTGAACATCCCAGCCGGAATAGAAATGAGACCTCTGACGATAGGTAAAATTCTTGACGTGAACACGGCGAAGTTTCCGTATTTTTTGAACCATTCGTTGGATAGGGATAGATGTTCTTGGGAAATGAAAACGTATTTCCCCCATTTTTTTATGAAGGTATTTCCAAAAAGATAAGAGACGTAGTAAAGTGCTATCGATCCCAACGTTCCTCCTAACGTTCCCGCCAAGATAACTCCAAGCACGTTTAGATCTCCGCAAGCGGCGAGATAACCTCCAAACGGTAAAATGACCTCGCTTGGAATGGGGATCATAAAGCTCTCCAAAGCCATTGTAAAAAGTATTCCCAAATATCCACCTGCTTTGATCACGTAAAGCGTGAATGAATCCAGGTGATTGAAAAGAATTGTAAACAACTCGATTCCCTGCCTTTGAATTATTATCGCACGTTGTACGTCAACTTTACAAGCTGATGGCTTTTAACGAATCAATCGAGTACGAAAGATAAATGATAAAAAGTAAAAATATATTTTGTAAACATTAAAATAAATGTTAAAATAAAAACACATGAATCGATCTCAACACAAGGGAGGAATGAAATATGGGAGTGTTTTCAAAACTTTTGCTGTTGGTGATTTTAACGATCACCGTCTTATCCCTTTCTGCGTGTTTTCTTCTCAAGCCACAACCACCAACGAACTTGACGGCAACGGCATTGAGTACTTCTTCAATAAAACTTTCTTGGAGTGGTAACGGCACTTTCGTGATTTACAGATCTCTTTCAAAGAGTGGTTCTCCTTTCACTCCCATTGCAAGTACAACTTCCACAACTTACACGGATAACGGTTTGGCTCCACGTACGACTTACTATTACGAAGTCGTGGCAAAAAATTATATTGGTTCGTCAGATCCAAGTAACATCGCTTCCGCCACAACGAAGTTCTTTTACAGCGTTGCTGGATATGTGGAAGACGAATACGCCTACGGAATAGAAGGTGTTAGCGTTGAATTCAGTGATGGTTTTTCTCCTGCTACGACAAATCAATATGGACAATGGTCTAAGAAAGGTTTAAGCGGAACGGTCGTTGTAACCCCGCGAAAAACTGGATGGAAATTTGCACCAACACATATCACCGTTTCATCCACAAAAAATGATCTGTATTTTGAAGGCATACCAACTTCCTCTGTCGTTTTCTTTCCGGATCCGGTACTCAACTCGATAATAAGAAACAAGATAGGAAAACCAGTGGGGGACATATATGCAAGTGATTTGACCCCCATCGCCACGATACAAAACAATTGGCCCACCAGTGATGCCAGCAAGATATCAAACCTGGAGGGAATACAGTATTGTACCAATTTGAAAGCATTTGAAATCATATCCAACAACGTATCGAATATCGGGCAACTTGCCACGTTAGTTCATCTACAAGTTTTGAAAATTTGGTACAACAACGTGAGCGATCTTAGACCAATTCAAAACCTCACCGAAATAAAAAAGCTTTATATAGACTACAATCCAATTCCAAAGAACAATTGGGCTTTCTTAAAAGGATGGACATGGCTTGAAGAGCTGGGACTTGGTGGCTTGGGACTTACGAGTACGGATATCACTTTCCTTTCCCATTTTTCAAATCTTAAGTATCTTCAACTGTTTAACAACGGGGGCATAGAGGACATAAGTCCGCTCGCCAGTCTTACAACACTAAAAGTGCTTTTGATAAACGGAAATCGTATAAGCGATCTTTCCCCCTTAGAAAAGCTGGTGGATTTGGATGATTTGAACATCGGAAATATCAGCGCGACCGATTTGAAACCGTTAAAAAAGTTGACAAAACTGCGGATACTGGCAATTTTCGGTGACCGCTTAAGTGACATATCTCCTCTTGCGAGCTTAACATCTTTGCAAACTGTAGACATGCGTTTTAACTCTGTGGAAGATATTTCGGCGTTGAAAAATTTGAATAAGTTGAAAGGACTCAATCTTTCCTACAACGAAATAAAAGACATCTCATCGCTCGTGGAAAACATCGGCATAGATGCCGGTGATTACGTGGATTTGAGATGGAACAAATTAGATTTGACTCCCCCTTCAACCGCTTTGAACGATATAGAAACGTTGAAAAAAAGAGGCGTCACGATTTTGTACGAACCTCAGAGTTGATGGAATGAATTTGCTCCACCTAAATGGTGGAGCTTTTTTATGGAGATCCGTCAAAATGAATTTCGTTTTGATACTTGACAAAATGGAAAAAATGTTGAATACTTGTAAGTATAAGTATTCAAGCGAGTGTTTGATTTTTAGAAGTTTTTTGAAATCCAGCGTCGAAAATCGAGCTCTTAAAGGAGATTCGCAAAAGATTTCAAGAAAGGAAAGGATCACGATGGAAGAAAAAATTCATGAAATTTTCAATTCGTTGAGTTTGGAAGAAAAAATAGGACAAGTTGTCATGTGTGGATTTCATGGCACTCAGGTGTCCAGCGAAATGGAAGAGCTGATAAGGAAATATCATCTTGGAAATGTGATACTCTTCAAAAGAAACGTGAAAGATCCCCAGCAACTCAAAGCTCTTACTTCTTCCCTTCAAAGTCTATCAAGAATCCCGTTGTCTATAGCCATCGATCAGGAAGGAGGAGTCGTAACACGCTTGGAAGAACCGTTTACCATTTTTCCAGGAAACATGGCCACAGCCGCAACTTACGACGAAAACAACGCATATTTAACAGGCCTTATCATGGCCAAAGAGATGCGTGCGGTTGGAATAAATTGGAATTTGGCGCCCGTCGCCGATGTTAACGATCTTCCTGAAAATCCCGGGATAGGGGTGAGAAGTTATTCGGACGATGCGGAGATCGTTGCTCGCTTTGCAAACCAGTTTGTCAACGGCTTACACGATGGAAAAGTTGCAGCGTGCGCAAAACATTTTCCCGGAAAGGGTCACAGTGCCAAAGATGCCCATCTCGAAATGCCGACGGTTAAAAGGAATTTAAACGAGTTGAAAAAAATAGATCTTTTCCCTTTTAAAAGCTTGATAAAAACGGGAGTCGATGCCGTTATGCCTTCTCACGTTTACTATCCAGATCTTTGCGAGGAAAAAGATCTTCCGGCTACGCTTTCGAAAGAGGTTATGAC
>CAZCZS010000117.1:1929-3719 GCA_964503355.1 uncultured Mesoaciditoga sp. | reverse complement strand
GATAGATCCTATAAAGAATGTTTTATTCATAATAATATCCGTATTTTTCAATTCCCCAATAACTCTATACTTTGTTCCCTTGTATGCTGGTTGTTTGGTTAAATTTCCTCCAAAAAGCATTCTTGTCATTATTTTGTGTGCTTCTAAGTAAGTGACAAATTCTCTTCTGCTGAATTTGGTATTTTCTCTTATTGTTAAAGGAAATCCAAACCAAGATGGATCGCTTTTTGGTGTTGCGTAAGGAAGTATAAAATAATCTTCGTACTTTTTCAATCCTTCTTTCAAAAGTTTGAAGTTTTTCTTGCGTTTCTCTATGAATTCAGGAAGCTTCTCAAATTGGGCAACTCCAACAGCGGCTTGAAGATCGGTCATCTTCAAATTGTATCCAATGTGCGAATAGACGTATTTGTGATCATATCCATAAGGCAAGTCACCAAATTGTTGTGTGAATCTTTTTCCGCATGTATTGGAAGCGCCAGGAGCGCAGTAACAGTCTCTTCCCCAATCTCTGAACGATCTTATGATTCTTTCTAAAATTAGATCGTTTGTTAAAACCGCTCCACCTTCTCCCATCGTAATGTGGTGAGCAGGATAAAAGCTGAAAGTAGAAATATCCCCGAATGTTCCAACTAACTTACCGTCATATTTTGAACCAAGAGCATCGCAACAATCCTCGATAACGTACAAATCGTATTTTTTCGCTATTTTCATCACTTCATCCAAGTTGAAAGGATTTCCCAATGTGTGTGCTACCATAATAGCTCTTGTTTTATTTGATATTGCGCTTTCTAAATCCTCCGTTTTTATGTTGTATGTGCCAAGTTCAACATCCAAAAATACAGGAACAAGGTTGTTTTGAATTATGGGATTAACTGTTGTTGGAAAACCTGCTGCGACTGTTATAACCTCATCACCTGGCTTCAATCTTCTGTCGCCTAATTTTGAAGATGTTAAAGCTGTTAAAGCAAGTAAATTTGCCGATGATCCGGAATTAACAAGCGAACAGCTTTTCAAACCAAAATAGTTGGAAAATAGCTTTTCAAATTTGTTCGCATATCTTCCAGTTGTAAGCCATCCGTCTAATGATGCGTCCACAAGATTAATGTATTCCTGTTCGTCGAAAACTCGTCCCGCAAACTGTATTTGAGTTTTACCGGGAATAAATTTCTGAACATCTTTGTTGGAAGCGTATTGTTTTACCAAAGATAAGATTTTATTTCTTAAATTGTTGTCATTGATTTTCATGATGTCCTCCGCTCGCATTATCTCATTTCAAAATTCATTCAAATCTCACATTCTTCACATCCTGCGTTGTTCCACGTCTTGTCACAAGCACACCGTTTTCATCCACAACAACGATTATATCATCAAGATGGGTTATAACAACGGGAATGCCATTTGAAAAAACTCCACAGTTGTGAGCGTCTCGAAAGATGACGTTTCCCTGAGCGTAATTGCCGTTTTTGTCTTTCTTGGCCAATTCGTAAAACGCATCCCAGCTTCCAACGTCACTCCACCCAAAGTCGGATGGTATGACGTAGATGTTATCCGCTCTTTCCATTACTCCGTAATCTATGGAAATGGATTCAAGTGAAGAATAGATCGTTGGTATCTCTTCGTTTGTTTTTACGCTTTTGAACGCTTTATAAAGTGCCGGCATGTGTTTTTTGAACGCTTTCCACATCGTCGATACTTTGAAGATGAACATGCCGGAGTTCCAGAAGTAGTTTCCGGATTCAACGTATTGATAAGCCGTTTCAAGGTTTGGTTTTTCGTGGAAACGTTTGACC
>CAZCZS010000117.1:0-1829 GCA_964503355.1 uncultured Mesoaciditoga sp. | reverse complement strand
TTCCAAGGGTGACTATCGCGTCGTTATGGGATGAAAAATCAATCGCTATTTTTAAAGTTTCTATGTAAGCATCCACGTCTTTTATGTAATGATCGGAGGGAAGCGCTATAACAACGTTTTCATCGTTCATGTTGAGTATTCCAAGCGCGATGGCAGCCGCCGTGTTTTTCGCAGCTGGCTCGAGAATGATGTTTTCTTTTGGTAAGTTGAGTTGTTCGTGGATGTGGTTTGAATGATTTTCATTCGAAACGACGAAGATGTTTTCCGTTTTGACGAGTTTGGATATTCTATCGAAGGTTTCTTGGATCATGGTTTTATCCGAAGTGATCTTTAGGAATTGTTTTGGTTTTTCTTTCGTGGATTTTGGCCAGAATCTTGTACCGGAACCACCGGCGAGAATGAGCGCTTTTATCTCCATCGCTTCCCCCATTTTCGTGTCATATTTTTCGATTGAATTATATCATTAAAGCCGTGAAAAGTGAATGGTGAGGAGTAATAAAAGCAGCTGGCGCGTAGAAAGTGTTATATTGATTCACTAAAGGATTGGACAGAATATCAGGAAACTTGATATAGAGCTTCATACATTAGGCAGTACAATCGCCTTCTTTTCACCGTTCATGTTCAGTAATATGATGGTGGTGTACATATTCTGCCCAATCTTTGGAAAGAAATGCAAAGTTTCCCGCTAATCACTGTATTTTTTCCAACATTTTGATAAGCTCTTCCTCTGATATGCCAAGATCATTGTTTATATTTGAAATAACATCTTTGAGGGTTCCTATTTTAAGTTCTTTGTGAAGTGGGAAAATTATCACCGAGCCTTGTAAATGTTTCATTTTCACGTGAGATCCTCTTATCGATACAACCGTATATCCTAATTTCTTGCAGAATTTGCGCATTTTCTTTCCGGAGATGATTGGATATTTACCCGACATTAATAGTAGAACCTTCGATTATGAATTCAACTTTTACTTTTTGGGGGATACCAAGTTTTTTTCTATCATTTGGATCTTCTAAGGCTAACTCTATCGCTTCATAGGAATTTTTGATGCATTGTCTTATGGTATTTCCTTGAGTATGCACAAAAGGGATTTCATCAACTTTAACATAATATCCTTTCGATGAAATGTCGGGGATTATTCTTACATGAAGTACCATTTAAAAACTCCCTTTCGTTTTTATAAGTTTAGGCTTTCAACTAATTATACCATTGATCGTCGATGAGTAATCTGTGAAGGGTAACGCGTGAGCAGTGAAAAGTGAGTGGAGTGGTGAGCGGTGAACAGTAAGCGGTAAAATAGTAAGAAGTGAGCAGTTAGTGGTGAATACAAGCAAGTGGCACGTAGCAGGTAACTGGTAGTGAAATGCTACTATGAGTTGGGATCTTGAGAGATGCTGAAGATTCCGGCTCGCAGGTCGGAATCTCAAGATATGCCGGATCAAGAACGAGCTCCTAAATCAAGTTTGGGACGGTCTTTGAACGGTTTAGAATGACTTCCAGTTAGCACAGAGGGCAAGAAGAATAAAGGTAGAATGACAGAAAAAATGAAGTGGGAATGGCATTATAGTTATAGTAGAATACTAAAGGGCTATCTCACATTTTTCATGTCCGTCTACTAAAACGCTTTTATTCAATGCTTCAATGATTATTTTTTTCATATCACCTTTTTTCGAAGCGTTCAATATTTCAATTGCGACAACGTTGCCGTTTGCATCATAATCCAAAATCATGTCTTCACTTATCTCATCCGTATCTACAATTTTTTTATCGCTGAATCTCATGTAGAGAGCGTTTGCCTCTTTTGAATATTCTAATTTCATTTGTTTTC
>CAZCZS010000116.1:0-3772 GCA_964503355.1 uncultured Mesoaciditoga sp. | reverse complement strand
CAATGAACTTTGTTACATCCCAATCTTTTTTCGTTACTCTCACGCACAACATGAGTTCTTAAAAATGACACTTTATTCGTCATTAAAAATATAGGTATTATCAAAAATTATATGTTCTTCGTCGTTAAAAGTCAATTTTTCAACTTGTGCGTCAACTTTACAAGTCAATGCTTTTAGCCATACATCGCTTCTCAAGCAAGAAGGGAATTTTTTGAAGATGTCGTCCTGGATCTTCTTTTTCTGTCATGTCGTACCAACCGAAGGTCGTACCGGACCTGATCCAGCATCTCATTCTCACTTCAAAAGGATGAGATTCCGGCTCGTAGGTCGGAATGACGTTAAGGACAAAGACTCTGGTCAAAAACTCGTGGCCCGTAATGATGAAAAAGTGAGTGGTAAGGAGTAAAAACGCGTAGCGCGTGGCAAACAAAATCGAATAAAAATGTCACCTGTCATGCACTACAGAACTACAGGCTACGTGCTGATTTTCTTTTACTTGCCTTGATAAAAACTTCAACAGCTTATTCTCTTTTCGTTACTTTCACGTACAACGTGAATCGACTTCCTAAAACCACTAAAAAAGAAGTCGATTCATGTATGGAAAGCAATTCATAAATCACGTTCTCACGTTGTGTGTGAGTTATTTTAAACTCAAAAATGAAACAATTTTAATTTTTATTTTCATAAAAATTTTTGTTCATTTCCATTTACAAAATACGTAATATTTATGATAAAATATCATCACCTCCGAGTTAAATTCCTAAGGAAATAGACTTCTACGGAATTTGACCAATGGGTTGAGTGGGAAACCGCCCAGCCTCCCGTGTTTGGAAAGGAGAACAAACTTTTCAAGGGGGTAAAACTATGAGTTACACGGGAAAGCTCTTAAGGGTAAACCTCAGCGAAAAAACTTCAAAGGTAGAATCAATCGATGAAGAACTCTTCAAACTCTATTTGGGTGGAAGGGGCCTGGCTTCAAAAATTCTAATGGACGAAATCGATCCCAAAATCGATCCGCTTTCACCGAAAAATAAGCTCATATTCGCCACCGGCCTGTTGACAGGCACCACGGCTCCGACTGGTGGAAGGTACATGGTTGTCACCAAAGGACCGTTAACCGGGACTATAGCTTCAAGCAATTCGGGAGGATTTTTCGGAGCGGAATTGAAATTCGCCGGTTACGATATGCTCATCATCGAAGGAAAATCAGAAAAGCCCGTCTACATATCCATTAAAGATGACGTTGTTGAAATAAAAGACGCTTCTCATCTGTGGGGAAAAGATACCTATGAGACCACGGACGCGCTCTTGAGAGAAGTGGGAGACGAACGCGCGAAGGTTTCATGCATAGGACCGGCCGGAGAGAATTTGGTGTTGATTTCTTCCATAATAAACGATAAGGGAAGAGCCGCTGGAAGAACGGGAGTTGGAGCGGTTATGGGAAGCAAGAAACTGAAAGCCGTGGTTGTAAGGGGAAGCAAGAGACCTCAGGTCAAGGACAAGGGCAAATTTTCAGAAGTTGTCAGAGAGAAGATCACGAAACTGAGAGAAAACGGAATAACCGGTGAGGGTCTTCCCAAGCTCGGTACGAAAGTTTTAGACAGCATAATAAACGCGAATGGATTGTACCCAACCAAGAATTTCAACAACGGAACTTACGAATACGTTGATGAGGTGAATGGAGAAGCGCTGGTGGAAAAAGGGTATTTGATCAGAAATAAAGCCTGTTTCGGATGCCCAATAGCATGTGGGAGAGTGGTAACTCTTCCAACCGGTGAGTCAGGAGAAGGTCCAGAGTACGAAAGCGGATGGGCATTTGGAGCAGATTGTGGGGTTTCGGATTTGGTTTCGATAACAGAGGCGAATTTCCTTTGCAACAAATTGGGTCTTGATACCATCTCAACGGGTTCAACGATCGCGTGCGCCATGGAATTGTACGAAAAAGGTTATCTCAAAGATGAGGAAATAGGTAACGCCACGAAGCCGCGTTTTGGAAGTTCAGAAGCCATAGTATATTACACCAAAGCGATAGCCTATCGAGAAGGCTTAGGCGATCAACTTGCCAACGGATCTTACAGATTCGCCGAGGCGCATGGTCATCCAGAACTTTCAATGAGCGTTAAAAAACAAGAAATTCCTGCTTACGATCCAAGAGGAGCACAAGGACACGCCTTGGAATACGCGACTTCGAATAGAGGGGCGTGCCATGTGAGAGGATACATGATCTCCCCCGAAATACTGGGTGTACCGGAAAAATTGGAAACACAAAAGTTGGAAGGAAAGGCCAAGTGGGTAAAAACATTCCAAGATCTCACAAGTGTCATAGATTCAGCGGGCTTATGTTTGTTTACGTCGTTCGCCCTGGTAGCGGATGATTACACCGATCTCATAAATGCCGCGACGGGATACGATATGACGCCGGAAGAAGTTTTAACCATTGGAGAAAGAATATGGAATCTTGAAAGAATATTCAACATCGAAGCCGGTTTGGACCCAAAAGACGATACGCTACCGAAAAGATTTTTGGAAGAACCATTGCCAGATGGACCACAAAAAGGTGCGACTGTGAAGCTGAACGTGCTTCTTCCCGAATATTACAAGGTGAGAGATTGGGATGAAAACGGCATTCCCACCGCTCAAAAAAGAAAAGAGTTGGGACTTTGAAATTACATGTGGAATTCTTTTCAACGCTTCGACTCACTTTGAAAATAAAAAAAATCGAATATGAAACGGAAAAAGAATTAACGGTGGAGCAGTTGCTCCACCGCCTTTCGATGGAAATAGATCCCATGATATACAAAAAATTGGTAAAAAATTCAAAACCGATAATCGGCACCAATATCCTCATAAACGGAAAGAACTTCCTTCACTTGCAAGGTTTGGATACGACGCTTCGCGATGGGGACAAAGTACAGATATTCCCACCCGCGGCCGGTGGATGATGAGCCTTTTCGAAAGACAATCACCTCTTATAGGCGAAATTTGCCAGGAAAAGTTGAGAACTTCAAAAGTACTGATAGCCGGTGTTGGCGGTTTGGGATGTAACGTCTCCGAAACTTTAACACGAAGTGGCATCGGGGAAATATACCTTGTCGATGACGATATCGTATCCGAGACGAACATACACAGACAAATTCTGTACACGTTAAATGACGTGGGCGAAAAGAAAGTTGAAGTGGCAAAAGAGAAATTGGAATCTGTAGGCTTTCACACAAAAATCAACGCCCTCTTTTCAAGGATAGATGAAAAGTTCCAACTTCCACAAATAAACGTTATCGTCGATTGTCTGGACAACGCTCATTCAAAAATACTTTTGAGCGAAATGGCCGCAAGGAAAGGAATACCTTTCGTTCATGGAGGAGTGAACGGTTACTTTGGACAGGTTTTAAGCTTAAAGGGAAAGAGCTTGAAAGGTCTTCTTTCCTTTCCTCAAAAGGAAGAAAAATACGTGATCGCCCAAACGGTATCACTAACGGCATCCATTCAAAGTATGGAAGTCATGAAGATTTTATGCGATATGGAAAATAAGTTGATGAACAAGATCCTGTTTTTGGACCTGCTCAACTACGATTTCGAGGTGGTAAAAATTGAAGATGTATGAATTCACTCTCAAAGATGCAAAAGTGATTTTGAAACCTCAAGACAACGTGGGAAAAGTTTACGTGGAACTTTCTTCAGATTGCAATTTGCACTGTGAAATGTGTTTTAGGAATTCTTTTAGAGAAAAGTTTGGAAAGATGGATTTGAAAACATTTTACAAGCTTTTCGAAGA
>CAZCZS010000115.1:0-3950 GCA_964503355.1 uncultured Mesoaciditoga sp. | reverse complement strand
AACTCGCATTTTCAATATTCTTATTCCCATGTAAATGTACGCCGCTATTCCCAACAATATGAAAACGATTTTCAACGTGAGCAAAATTTTCCCACCTCTTATTTAAAAACGGGCATCATCAGATGCCCGTTTGGAGCGAGCAACGGGATTCGAACCCGCGACCCTCGGCTTGGAAGGCCGATGCTCTACCATCTGAGCTATGCCCGCACACTTCGTTTTACGTGAATGATTTTACCATAAAGATGAACTTTTGATCAAGTCCCAAATTCATTAAAATACCCCTCTTGAATCCACCAAAAGCGTAACTGGCCCATCGTTTAGAAGAGAAACTTTCATATCGGCTTGAAATACGCCTTTTTCCACCTTTATATTGTAAGATTTTTTCACCATTTCGCAGAAATCCTCGTACATCTTTTTCGCCTTTTCAGGTAAAGCTGCGGATGAAAAAGAAGGTCTTCTTCCCCTTTTGCAATCTCCGTAAAGTGTGAATTGAGAAACTACGAGCATTTCTCCATTCACATTTAAGAGAGATTCGTTCATCTTACCATTTTCATCTTCGAAAATGCGTAAATTCGGGATTTTCTTTACCATCCATTCCAGATCTTTGATCGTGTCCTCCTTTTCAACGCCTAAAAAAATCAACAGTCCTTTATCGATCCTACCTACCATCTTTCCTTCAACTTCTACTTGTGCCCAACTAACTCGCTGCACTACCGCTCTCATTGGTGCCACCTCTTTCTCTGTGAACTTCTATAACTCCCTTTTCCTTTTTTACATGAGATATCACGTCTCTTAGTTGTTTGAGGTCAGATACATTCACAGTTATCGAAATGTGCGCTATGCCAACATCGTCCACTCGAGACGCCACTCCGGCCAATTGAACATGCTTTTCTCTTATACGATTTATCACGTCTGACAACAATCCTTCGCGATCGTAAGCTTTCAGTCCTATTCCAACGCTGAAAAGTTCTCCAGATTCCATCCCCCACGATACTCTTACAATTCTGCTTTTATCAACGTTTTTCAAATTCTTACAATCAAGCGTATGAATGCTTATTCCATGATTTCTAGTCACAACTCCGACGATCGGATCGCCGGGAACTGGATTACAGCATTTGGCCAAATGAAATTCTATTCCATCGAGATCTTCTACCAATATCTCTTTACCTTCAACTTTTTTGAAATGTTGAACGGGTATTTCATCCGTCTTTTTTTCTTCCAACAGCTTTTCAACTTGAAAGGAAGTTATAGCTCCTTCCCCAAGTCTTAGTTTGAATTCCCTTTCATTCTCTATATGATGCGTTTCAAAGTATCGCTTTATCTTTTCCATTTTGAAGAATTCTTCCAAAGATAGATGATACTTTTTCACCGTTTCTCTAAGTATCTCTTGACCACGCGAGACGTATTCTTCCGCGAATTTATCTCTTAAAACTTTTTTTATCTTAGCCTTTGTTCTAGAACTCTTGGCGTATTTCAACCAATCCAAACTTGGACCGGAGTTGTTTTTATCTACCAGTACTCGAACACGATCACCGTTACGCAATTTGTATCCTATCGGTACCATTCTTCCATTGACTATGGCACCGGCGTAATGGTTGCCTATCTCCGTGTGGATCGTGTAGGCAAAATCTATCGGCGTGGACCCCTTTGGAAGTCTTTTGACTTCTCCTTGTGGTGTAAAAACGAAGACATCGTCTAACTGAAGCTCTTTCGTAAGTTCTTTCCAATTCGAAAGACCTTTGACGTAATTCTTTTGCCACTCGAAAAGCCTGTCTATCCATTCGCTGTTCTTTATCTTTCCTTCTTTGTATTTCCAGTGGGCAGCCATTCCGTACTCCGCTTCTCTATGCATCTCTTCATCTCTTATCTGTATTTCCAAAACTTCTCCTTTTTCCGTCACAACACTCGTGTGAAGTGCCCGATAACCGTTTGATTTTGGAGAAGCTATGTAATCTTTGAATCTTCCCGGAATTGGCTTCCAAAGGCTGTGAACAACTCCCAATGCGGTGTAACAGCGCGAAACATCTTTTACAAGAATTCTCAAAGCGAAAAGATCGTAGACTTCGCTGAATTCTTTGTTTTTACTTCTCATCTTTCTCCAAATGCTGTAAAAATGTTTCGCTCGCCCATCCACTTCCAAAAAATCAACTTTGTTTTTTTTCAAAACCCTTTCAAGTTCATCTTTGTAGTAAGCGATTTCTTCCGTTCTTTCGTTGATTTTCTTGTCAACCAATTCTTTTATTCTTTTAAATTCTTGAGGATAAACGTATTTAAAGGAGAGATCCTCCAATTCACTTTTTATCGTGTAAATTCCCAATCTATTCGCTATCGGAGCGTACACTTCCAACGTCTGTCTTGCCTTTTCTTTTCTCCTTCTCTCGTCACCGAAACTCTTGAGTGTTCGCATGTTATGAAGTCTGTCGGCGAGTTTGACTATAACCACACGGACATCTTGTGCCATAGCGAAGATCATCTTTCTAATCGTTTCTATTTCAGAAAATTTCACGTCTTCTTTTTCCAAGGATTGAATCTTCGTGAGTCCATCGACTATCAAGGCTATTTCATCACCGAATTCTTTCCTTATCTCGTTAAGCTCAACGTTCGTATCCTCCACAACATCATGTAACAAGGCGCCGCAAATGGTTTCAGGATCCATTCCAAGCTCGAAAACGATCTTCGCCACACTGACGGGATGACAGATGTAAGGCTCACCGCTTTCCCTTTTTTGCCCTTCATGCGCCTTTTTGGCGAATTCATAAGCTTTTTTCACAAGTTGAGCCTTTTCCTTGCCTTTACTTTCACTTAAGGAATTTACGATCTCTTCTATCGTTTTTTCATAATCTATCAAGCGTGCACCTCTTCAAAAAAATTCAAAGTTCCTCTTCTTGCTGCCTTTCAGAGATGTATATGTTGGGAATCCAAAGCATGTAGAAAAAAGCGGCAAAATACTCTCCAACATAGGGTATCAAAAGGAAGAAAGTGAGTATTATAAGCGATACCAGGGTATGTATAACGTGGGCATCTTCCAAGATGAATCTCAAATTTCCCTTAAAACCGTCAAGGGCATCGATATCTTCGTTAAGTACCATGTAAGTTGGAATGTACAACATGAAAAACAAGATGAACATGCCTGGAATCACGTACATCTCGAAACCGGCTACCGTGAAAAAGGACATGAACGTCGAAAAAACGAATAGACTCACGAAAAATTTCGAAAAAGCCCTTTCCGAACTTGTCCTTTCCTGCCCTATCAAAAGAGCAGTCCATCCGGAAATCGAAAAAACTATCGCCCATTTGAACACGTTAAAAGCGAAAGGTATCCATCCAGCATTCAAAAGTTTGATGTTCGTAAAGTACTCCCATGTTATCAAATTAAACATCAAGACCGTTCCAACTCCAAAAAGTGAGGGAACGACAGCTGTCGGTTTCTTTTTTATCACGAAAAAGATGTTTCCAAATCCATCTAAAAATTCCATACCTACACCCCCGTGTGTTAGTCATGGATCGACTGCGCCTTTAGATGTATTTTACCACACGTTTCAACGTGAGGCTTGACAATTTCAGTCGAAAAGTGTATAATTTTGCGTGTCTCGCCGAGGTGGTGGAATTGGCAGACACGCATGGTTGAGGGCCATGTGGGCATTACAGCTCGTGCGGGTTCAAGTCCCGCCCTCGGCACCATCATAAGCTGCCATGAAGGCAGCTTATTTTGTTAAACTTCAAAGAGAAACAAGGCGAAAAAAGTGACGAAGATAATATCGACGAAATCATCGAATGCGATCGAAATCACGAAGAGTTATTTAGAAAATTGCGCCGTCATCGTTTTTCCAACGGAAACAGTTTACGGCATAGGAACACTTTTGAAATGCGAGCAAGCGGTGGAAAGAATTTATCACCTGAAAAAACGTGATAGAAGCAAGCCCATGCTTTTGCACGTATCGACAAAGAAA
>CAZCZS010000114.1:0-3986 GCA_964503355.1 uncultured Mesoaciditoga sp. | reverse complement strand
GATAAAAGTTCATGGAAATACCGAATTTGTGAGCGTATTCGAAAGATATCTTTCGCAGCTCTTCATCCAAGTAGTCGCTTGAAAGCGCTAAGACGCTTCCTCCAAATCCTCCACCTATCATACGAGCACCGTAAACGCTTTTCACGCCTTTCAACTTTTCAACTATGAAGTCGATCTCATTTGTGGATACCTTGAAAAGGTTTCTCAAGCTTTCGTGAGATTCGCAGAGCAATTCTCCAACTTCTTTCCAATCACGAATTTTCATAGCTTTGACGGCCTTTAAAACCCTTTCGTTTTCCAACAAAACGTGCAGCGCGCGTTTGTAAAGCCTCTTTCCAAGCAACTCCTTTTTCGCTTTTACATCTTCGAGCGTCATATCTCGAAAGGCTTTCGACATCATCTTTTCAACTTGAGCGCATTCTTTCCTTCGAAGGTTATATTGACCGCTTGAAAGCCGATGTTTCACACCCGAATCGATCACGGTCATCTTCGGAAAATCGCTCACCGTGATGTACTCGAACGATCCGTCAAAAGCGTTCAACAGCATGAAAGCGTTTTTTCTTCCCATGGCCACCGCGTACTGATCCATGATGCCACATTTCACGCCGACGAATTCGTTTTCCACCGCATGCGCCATCGTGGCTATTTCCTTGCGTGAAAGTCTTACGTGTTCCATTTTAGACAAAGCGTAGATGATTCCAACCACCAACGAAGCCGAGCTCGAAAGGCCGGCGCCCATTGGAAGATCACCATAAATGGTTATCTTGTAAGGTCTCAATTTAAAGTGTTTGGAAAAGTACAAGAGCGCACCCTTCACGTAGTTTAGCCATTCGCTTTCTTCACGTTTATCGTCGAGAAAAAGGTATTTTTTCTCGTTGAAATAAGTGGAGTAAACTTCAAAGCGTGTGGATTCTTCAACGCTTACGTAAGTGTATCTATCTATGGCCGCTGGTAAGACGTATCCGCCGTTGTAATCCGTGTGTTCTCCTATCAGATTTATCCTGCCGGGCGATTTGAAAATAGCTTTCACGTTTGTCCTCCCATTTTCAAAGCATCAAAGTACGTAAGGCGCGTTCCTCAACCGCTTCGCCGATTCTGCCGGTGTAGATGGGTTTATGAAAGTCCACGTGCCTGTTTCAACACTCGCCATCCATTTTATCTTATTTTTGTCCCTTTTTGGAGGATAAAACTCCACGTGAAAATGAAAGTCTTTCATAGAAGGGTTAACGGGAGATTGAAATATCGCCATCATGTAGGGAAATTCCTCGTCGAAGAGTGAGTCGTATTTTGAAGTTACAACTTTAAGCGTTACGGCGAGATCGAATTTCTCTTGGGCCGTCATGTCCATGAAAAAAGAAAGGTGGCGTTTCGCGTAGATGTGAACTTCGTACGGAAACCGAGCGAAATACGGTACCACCGCCAAGAAATGCGCGCCTTCGTACACGATTCTTTTTCGGAAGCCCAACTCGTTTTTTACCACATCGCATACGACGCATCTTCCCTTTTCTTTTTCGTACCGCTTTTGAGCTTCTATCATCGTCCGTATTCTTTTTGGAATGAAAGGGAAGGCGTAAAGCTGTCCGTGAGGATGTGAAAGAGTCGCTCCGACTTCTTTTCCCCTGTTTTCAAAAGGGTAAACGTACTTTATTCTTTTTTCTTTCATGAGTTCACGCGTTCTATCTTCCCAAACGTACACGAGCTTTTCGATCTGGGGAATAGGCATCCTCGACATGGATGAATCGTGATTTGACGTGTACATGATGACTTCACATTTTCCAAAAGAGGGAGCGTGAACGAAAAAATCATCTTCTTTTTCTTTCACAACATCTGGAGGATTCATCTTCAAGGATGGAAATCTGTTATCGAAAACGGCCAAATCGTAATCGCGGTCGAATTCCACGCCACCGGGACACAACGGACAAACGCTTGTACGCGGTTGAACTGGCCGCTTTTGTCTGTCTGAAGAGATCAAAACCCACTCGTTTGTTATGGGATTATATCTTAATTCCATCATACATCGTCATCTCGATAATAGTGGAAATCCCGACCGTCTTCTTTCTTCTCATCTTCTCTTGATAGCTTTCTCTTTGAACGATGCAGAACGATCGAAATGGAATGAGGCTTTATTTTTAGAGAGTCAGAAGCCTTGAGTTCTTTCATGTGAGGATAGGAAATGAAGAAGGATTCAGGTTTTTCGTTCAAATCCGAAAAGTCCTTAATTTTAACGTTCCAAACGGAATCCGAAAGGTTGACGAACGAGATGACATCTCCGTTGATCGTCTTTTCGGAGCGGATGACGTACTTTTCTGAATCCACGAATTTCACACGGGCACTCCCGTTTCTGAAATTCAAAGCGTTTTTCAAAAAGAAGATGTCTTCCTTCGTCAACACGGAAAGCTTATCGCTTTGCAAAACGTGATCATTCAAAAGCGCCGGAACGTACACGTTTATCATTCTTTCGTTTGACAGTCCTTCCAAGTTCGAATCGAAGAGCGAAGGATGGCTCAACTCCGTCTCGTTGGATCTCACCATAACGCAATCGGGATCGTTTGTCCACCACGCGTTCATGAAATGGCGCGTCAAAGCGTTTCTTATCGAAAATTTCGCGCTTGGCTGGCCGAGATCCATTTCGCTTTTCCAATACAGAGCCGTATCGGCGCCTATTCTCATCGAATCCACGTATCCTATCGATTCAAGAAGAGGCGCGCCACAACCGAGAACGTGAGAATCTCCCACGGCCTCTCTTATGGCTTCCATTCCCATTCTGTAAGCTTCAACCGGTGTGGCGTTGAGATGACGTTTGGCGGGAATCATTCCGGCGAAAAGGAAATCGATCTTGAAAAAATCAAAACCGATCTTTTTCAAAGTGGAAAAAAGTTCCTTCAACCACTTTAGAGCTTGCGGATGCGTCGTATCGAGAGCGTATATCTTTTTGTTCCAATTTTCATACGCCACGATGGGATCGCCCTTTTCATCTTTCGCTAACCAATTTCGATGCTCCGTGAAAAGCTTTGAGCTTTCGGACACGCTAAAAGGCGCCGTCCATATTCCGGCGATCATAGCGTTCTCTTTCACCGTTTTCGCTATGAATTCAAGTCCACTCGGAAATTTTTCGTTCGTTTGCAGCCAATCGCCTATATCCGATTCGTAACCATCGTCAAGTTGAAAGAGTTCATAGTTCATCTTGAGAGCTTTCGATCTTTTCACCTCTTCGACAAAAGCATCTTGGCTGATATCAAGGTAATAATGATACCATGACGACCAGCCAAAAAGCGGTTTTCCGATCCTCGGCTTGTTAATCTTTGCGACTTTTTTAGCGTACTCATCCAGAGTATCTTCAAGCGATTTGTAATTTTTCTTAATCCATAGAGTACCCAGTTCCATCTCTTCGTTTGGCTTGAGCGTTTTGGCGATATGGAATTTCGCTTCGATAATTCCATCCTTCAAAACGAAGTAAGGATGAGCGATCTTCGAAGAGAGAAATCCGGCGAATTCTTCATGTGTGGCGATGAAATAATCCGAAACCACTCCATCTTTGAATTCCCACGGCACTATGGACATCATGGCGTTGAAATTCACCTTTTTGACGTCATTAAGAACTTCGTCGACTTTGATGAACGTGCACGGCCCCCACGATTGAAAATTGTTCACGAATACTCTTTGAGTAGGAACGAGTTCTCCAATTTTTAAATTCTCAACGAATTTCGAAATGTTCGAAGAATTTTTCAGAGAGAATTCTATTTCGATTCCCCTGTTTTCAACGAATTTGGCGTGAATTACAACGTCTCCAACGTTGACAGAACGTTCTTGTCCCTTGGCGTGAAGTGTATTTTCTCCAAATATTTTCATCTTTTTCCTCCAAATTCGATACTTACAAGCCGATGATTTTTGGCCATACATCGCTTTTCAAGCGATAAAGGAATTTTTTTTAAATATGTCATCCCGGACCTGATCCGGGATCTCATCCTTAGATTGCGGGTCAAGCC
>CAZCZS010000113.1:0-4073 GCA_964503355.1 uncultured Mesoaciditoga sp. | reverse complement strand
CGAAAAATGACTCAAAAAACTTATTTTGCGAAAAAAGAAGAAGTGAAAAGAAAGTGGTACGTTGTCGATGCGAGTGGGAAACCACTTGGACGATTGGCAAGGGAAATAGCCCTTATATTGAGGGGGAAAGACAAACCAACTTACACTCCCCATGTCGACACCGGTGATTTCGTGATCGTAGTAAACGCCGAAAAAGTGGCTTTAACAGGAAACAAATTGAACGACAAATTCTATCATCATCATACCGGTTACATGGGAAACCTGAGAACTCTGAGTGCGAAAGAAATGCTGAAAAGGCATCCCGAAGACGTCATAAGGCTTGCCGTGCGTGGAATGATGCCGAAAGGTGTGTTGGGAAGACACATGCTTAAAAAACTCAAGATTTACCGCGGACCGGAACATCCACACACCGCTCAAAAACCTGAAGTTTTGGACATTTAAGGAGGGGCATGAATGACTGAAAGAGTAGACTACTACGGAACGGGTAGAAGAAAAACCTCCGTCGCGCGTGTTCATTTGAGACCTGGAAGTGGAAAGATCGTAATAAATGACAAATCTTACAATTCTTTCAAGGAGTACTTTCAAAGAGATACCCTTGTCATGGAAGCCAACAAACCTTTCGTTGTCACGAACACGATAGGACAGTTTGACGTGATTTGCAGACTCAATGGAGGAGGGCTGTCCGGTCAAGTTGGAGCGTTGAAATTGGGAATAGCGCGAGCTCTGCTCGATTTCAACGAGAGTTTAAGAAAGGTTTTACGCGAAAACGGACTTTTGACAAGAGATCCGAGAATGGTTGAAAGGAAAAAATACGGAAAAAAGAAAGCAAGAAGAAGTCCTCAGTTCTCCAAACGTTGATCTTCTTTATCTGTGAGTAAAGAATTAGATGATTTCAAGGCAAAGTGCGACATAGCAAAGGTTGTGTCGCACTATGTTTCACTTGAAAAAGTTGGTTCCAATTATCGGGGGTTGTGTCCTTTCCATGAGGAAAAGACACCGTCTTTTTATGTGAATCCTGATAAAGGCTTTTTTCATTGCTTTGGGTGTGGCGCGGGCGGAGATGTGATAGAATTTGTGAAAAGAATCGAGAACATTTCTTTCGTTGAGGCAGTCCAAAGAGTTGCGGAGTTATGTGGCGTGGATCCTCCTTTGATGTCGAAAGACACGTTTTATTCAAAGTACGTATCTCTGATGGAAAGAATGGCCGAAAATTACAAAGACGTGCTTTTCAGTGTACGAGGAAGGAAAGCTTGGGAATATCTAAGCAAAGTTAGAGGACTTTCACGTGAAGACGTGGAAAGGTTTTCTCTTGGCTACGCTCCAATGAATTCCGATGTTATTCGAAGAAGTGCCAGGGAATTGAAGATAGATATGAACACTTTGATAAAGTACGGTCTGATGATAAGAAGCAAAAATGGCAGACTGATAGAATTTTTCAGGAACAGGATAATCTTTCCTGTGAAAAATTCGTCGTCAAAGATCGTCGCTTTTGGTGGAAGAACCCTGGGCGATGACGAACCCAAATATCTGAACTCCTCTGAAAACAAATACTTTTCAAAGTCTAAAATTCTCTATCTTTTCAACAGAAACAAGATAAAAGCGGCAGGCTTTTCTATAATTTGTGAAGGATACATGGATGCGATAGCGTTTCACAAAAACGGTTTTGAAAACGCGTGTGCGTTGTTGGGAACCGGTTTGACGAAATTTCATGTGGACGCAATAAAGAACATCACCACCAACGTGCTCTTCGTGTTGGATAGCGATAGCGCTGGTGTGAATGCAATGAAAAGGGCTGCGAAGATCTTGGCAGACGAAGATCTCAACGTGAAAGTTCTTACGTTTGAAGATTCAAAAGATCCAGATGAATTTTTCTCAAAACACGGAAAAGATGGGTTCCGAAAAATTCTAAAGAACACGATGGATTATTGGGATTTCTACGTTCAAAAATCTCTGGGAGAGATGGGTGACCCTATAAAATCACTTGTTCGATTGAAACGTTCCATCTCATGGGTGAGCTCTCCTATTTTAAGACGTCGTCTCGTTTCCAAAGCGTCTCGCATTTTGATGATGGATGAAAAAGATGTCATGTACGAGTTGCAGCAGCTGATAAAAGGAAAAGAGACGGAAATCGCCAAAGCCGATAACATTCGTATGAGCGTGGATGATTACGTTGTTTACCTTCTTTTTTACAACGATGAAATGAGGGAGAAAATCAAAACCCATTTGGATGAATCGATAATATCTCCATTCGCTAAAAAGGTTTTAGAGGTTGTGAATTCAGGTGTAACCAAGCCACAAGAAGCTATGAGGCTTTTAGAGCGAAAAGAGGGAGAAAGATTTTTTCGTATATTCACCAAAGAGATACCGGAACCCAACATAGAGAAGGTGTACGATCTTTGCGTATCAAAATTAGAAGAACGTAAGTTGAAGCACCAAATTGAAAAAGTGGAAAGGGAGATGGTTTCTACGCCTGATGCCGAATTGAAGGCAAAGTTGCTGAAAAAAGCTATGGAACTTCGTTCCCTATTGAGAAAAAAGGGAGGTGCTTCTCGTGGCTGAAAACAAAACCGCTCTTCTTCAAAAGAAGATCAAAAGTCTAATTCGCAAGGGAAAAAAGCAAGGTTATATAACCTATGCGGATATCGATAACGCCATTCCTTTGAATTACGAAGATTTTGACTCGAATCTGTTGGAAAACATATACGACATAATGGAAAAAGAAAACATAAAGATAAAGGATGATTCATCGGACATAGTGGATGAGTTGGAAGAGTATGGAGATGCTGAAGCCTCTGAAGTCAAGAGATATCTTTCGTTTTTAGACGGTCAAAAACCAGAGATCTACGATAACGCCAATTTGAAAGATCCGGTGAAACTCTATCTCAAAGAGATAGGAAGAATACCCCTTCTTTCTCCAAGCGAAGAAAGAAGACTTGCCCGTAAAGCCGCAAACGGTGACGAAAAGGCGAAACAAAAGTTATGTACGTCTAATTTAAGATTGGTGGTTAGCATAGCAAAGAAATACATGGGAAGAGGTCTTTCCTTTCTCGATCTTATTCAAGAAGGAAACATCGGGCTCTTAAAGGCCGTGGAAAAATTCGATTGGAAAAAAGGATACAAATTTTCAACGTATGCGACATGGTGGATACGTCAAGCCATAACGAGGGCGATAGCCGATCAAGCGAGAACCATAAGAGTACCGGTACACATGGTTGAAACCATAAACAAGTTGAACAAGGTTATAAGAGATTACATGCAAAAGAACGGCTCTTACCCAACAGTCGATGATTTGGCAAAGCTCATGGGTAAACCGAGAGAAAAGATAGCGGAGATATTGAAAGCGGCAAGGGAAACGATATCTTTGGAATCAACGGTGGGAAATGACGATGAATCCACGATAGGTGATTTTGTGGAAGATTCGAACGTTATATCGCCGGAAGACGCGGCATCTCAGATGATGCTTCACGAACAAATAGAAAAGGTTTTGAACACGTTGAGTCCAAGAGAAGCGATGGTGTTGAAGATGAGATATGGTCTGATAGATGGAAAAGCGAAAACGCTTGAAGAGGTCGGACAGTATTTCAACGTGACCCGCGAGAGAATAAGGCAAATAGAAGTGAAAGCGTTGAGAAAGTTAAGGCATCCCAGCCGCAGCAAACATCTAAAAGTTTTCATGGGATTGGCGGAAAACGAGGAAGAAGAAGAGGAAAATCAAAGCGAAGATTGAAAGATTGAAAAAACAAAGGGCGAAGATTTCGCCCTTTGTTTTTCAACTCAGCTTAATCTTATCGTGCTGTAATCTCCAACGACGAGATTATGCACTCGAGGTTTTATTTTGATGCTCGATATCATCGCATTTTTACCAATTATACTCGCATCTATTCTAACGTCAACATCTCTGATCGTGGAATTCTCCATGAATATTGAATTCTCAACCTCTGAATTCTCAATCGTTACGTTGGCACCTATCGAAGTGTAAGGTCCTATGTACGAATTTATTATCGAGGCGTCTTTACCGATTATCACGGGACCACGAATAAGAGAGTTTGAAATGGTAACACCTTTTTCTATCA
>CAZCZS010000112.1:0-4087 GCA_964503355.1 uncultured Mesoaciditoga sp. | reverse complement strand
TATCTTTGGGGACTATCATCAATCCCCCAGGATGTTGACCTGTTGTTCTTTTGACGCCTGTGAGTTTTGAAGCTAAGTATTCGATCTCTGCTTTGTTCAAGATCTCACCCGTTTTTTCTATGTATCCTTTCACGAATCCGTAAGCCGTTCGTTCGGCGATTGTGGATATGGTGCCAGCTCTGAAAACGTGTTTTTTACCGAAAAGAGTTTCGATGAATTTATGAGCCTTTGATTGGTAATCACCGGAGAAGTTCAAATCTATATCCGGCACTTTGTCACCATGAAATCCCATGAAAGTTTCGAATGGTATGTTTTGTCCATCCATTTTCAAAGGTGTTCCGCATTTAGGACAACGCTTTGGTGGTAGATCGTAACCGGATTCCACGGAACTGTTGAATTCAAAATAGTGACATTCAGGGCAGTAATAATGTGGTGGCAGAGGGTTAACTTCGGTTATTCCCAACATCGTCGCAACGAGAGAAGAACCAACCGAACCCCTCGAACCGACGACGTATCCATCCGACTTGGATTTCTCCACAAGCTCTTTCGCTATAAGATAAAGTACGGCGTATCCGTTATCTATTATCGAATGTAATTCTCTCTCAAGTCGTTCTTTCACCGCCTGAGGAAGAGGAGTTCCGTATCTTCTTTCGGCCTCTTGATAGGCTTCTTTTTTTATCGTCTCTTCGGCGTTGTCTATCTTCGGCGGGTGAAGAACTGAATCGACTATTTTCACTTCTTCTATTTCGTTGGCTATTTGATTTGGATTTTCTATAACCACTTCTTCACACACTTCATTCAGGTGATCGGCGAATTCCGAATCCACGAATATCTTTTTCGCTTCTTCAAGCATCTCTTGAGTGGTTCGCAAATACAGTCCACCTTGAGAATTGAAATGCTTGTAATCTTGAGCCGCCTGCAAAATGGCCCTCACCTTTGCGTCTTCTGGATTCAAGAAATGAACGTCTCCCGTCATAACAACTGGAATGGAAAGGGCTTTTCCCAAAGAGTAGACTTTCAAATAGAACTGTTTAAGCATCTCTTGAGTTATCTCTCTTGAATTGTCATCACTTATGACGTCAAGTGGCATTATTTCAAGGAAATCGTAAAATGAGGCTATTTGAATGAGCTCATCGTTACTCGCTCCACCGAAATAATTCTCTGCTAATTCTCCAGATGTACATGCCGAACCTATCAAAAGACCTTTTCTTCTTTTTTGCAAAAGCGATTTTGGTATTCTAGGTTTTCCTTTAAAATACTCGAGATGGGATTTACTTACCAACTTGTAAAGGTTCTTAAGGCCATCTTTGTTTTTAACGAGAATGGTCGTATGGTATGGATATAACGATTTTATATCAACGTTTTTTGAAAGTGTGTTCACTTTTTCCAAAGTGTTAATGCCCTTTGAAACGGCTAAATCTATCAACTTCAAAAAGACCTCGGCGGTTATCATCGTATCATCAAGGGCTCTGTGATGGTTAAATGATCCGAGATTAAGGGCTTTTACCACCTTTTCCAAGCCGTAGCCGGAGAGTTTCATCAGGGATTTTGAGAACTGCAAAGTGTCTATATACGGTCTGTCAACTTCTATTCCCAACTTCTTGGCACTCTCCCTTAAAAAACGATAATCGAAATCCGCGTTGTGGGCCACGAAGATGGATGAGCCCATGAAATCTAAGAGTTGGGGCAAGACTTCCTTTATCGTTGGAGCATCTTTTAACTCTTCAAGAGATATGCCGGTTATCTCAATGGATTTGTCTGAAACCTTCTTAACCGGTTTGACAAGCGAATGAAATCTGTCTATCACCTTCAAATTCTCTATCTTCACCGCGCCTATTTCGATTATCTCATCGTTTATAGCGTTCAAACCCGTCGTTTCGAAGTCGATCACCACAAAGGATTTTTTGGAAAATTCACCTTCTGCGTTTCCGTTTCTCAATATTTCGCCTGTATCATCGACTACGTAAGCCTCCATGCCGTATAAAGGTTTTATACCGGTTTTTTTACTTGCCTTTTCAAAAGCCGGAAAAGATTGTATTACACCATGATCCGTTACGGCGACAGCCGTATGTCCCCAACGTTTCAAAGTTTCAAAGAGTTCTTCCACATTCACAAGCCCATCCATAGAGGACATGGTAGTGTGGAGATGGAGTTCGACCCTTTTCTTTGGAGAATTATCTTTTCTAAACTCCGGTTCCCATTCTTCTATGGAATTAACCATTATCATTTTTTCATGGGTGAATTTGTCTTCGGAAACCTTTCCGGAAATCAAAGCGTATTTTGGAACTCCCTTTGAAAAATCATTCGCGATTTTGCCAAAAGCTTTGCATGATATGGCGGAAGAACGGTCTTTGATCGAAAAGGAAAGCACGGATGTTTTTCCATTTCTATACTCAGATCCAAACGTCTCTCCAGCTATCCAAACTTTTCCTGAATTGATCGATTTTATAGGAGAGATCTTGATGTTTTTCACGCTTTTGCGAACGACATTTTTTTTCGCTTTTTTCGTGGAAACAACATCGTTTGGCTTTATCATAGCATCAAACGATTCCGTTGGCTCCGTTCCTTTTTTGCTGCAAAAAATCTCCACCTTCATCGTCGGAAAAAATTCTGAAACCAGTTCGTCTATCGCGTGTTTGGAACCGTTAACGCTTATTCTTTCTTTTACAAAATCGTTTGAAACGAATATCTTCACTTCGTTTTTCTCGATTTTAGCGTCATCCAGCACGCCGTTTAGAAGTTTAACGTGCTTAAGCAACGCGTCCTTGAAAAGAGAAAGTTTATCGTTAGAGTCAAATGGAAGCACTTTCACGGAAGCTTTTAAATATTCGGAAAGTAGCCTTTCCACCTCTTCACTTTTCTCGTGTGACATGGTAAAGATCTGGATTGAACCGTTATCTATCATGATGCTTTCCATCTTCGGTAAGTATGATCTTTCGGAGAAAATCGGTATTTCTTTGAAATCTACATCCGTGAGTATTCTGTATTTCATGATAAAACACCTTCCATCTCAGTACTTTTTATCCATGTATTTTTTGTGTAGAAATCAAAAATTTCAAGAATTAAAACTTAAAACATTTGATGTGCATGGCACAAGGCGATTGCAAGGGCATCCGCTGCATCATCTGGACGTGGTATGTCTTCCATTTTCAGCATCACCCTTACCATTTCTTGAACCTGCCTTTTTGTAGCTTTTCCGTAGCTTGTAACCGAAAGTTTTACTTCCATCGGGGTGTATTCGTATATCTTAACACCGAATTTCTCAAGGGCTAAAAGAATAACTCCCCTTGCTTCCCCCACAGAAATAGCCGTTGTGACATTTCTGAAAAAATACAACTCCTCCACCGCGGCCTCATCAGGCTGATATTCGGTTAATATCTTCGAAAGCTCATCGTATATTTTTTCTATTCTTTTTGGAATGGCATCGTGTGCAGACGTACGTATTGCACCGTAAGAGATGAGATTTTCCGTTTGTCCGTAAACATCAATTACCCCGTATCCCACTATTCCAAAACCGGGATCAACTCCTAAAATTCTTCTTTTTTTAGCTTGCATGACAAAATTATACGCTTTGGATTTTTAGGATCCTTCACGCTATGATGAAGAGTTTAAAACTTGAAGAATGTAAATTCTGTAAACCTTTTCTCAGATCACAAAAGTTCTTTAAAACACGCGTTTTAAACGAAGCTCAAAATGCATTTGTCTAAAAACGAAGTGCAAATTCGCCTAAGATCACTTAAGAATTGAAATGATGATGTGCATGTTTTTTAACTTGCTCAAATCGTGCGTAAAAGTAGCGAAATAATCTGAACAAACTAACTTCAGTCTTTCAAACTTTCTCTTTGAAGTTTTCATCAAAACAACTAAAAATCGGCACGTGACTTGTAGTTCTGTAGTGCCATTTTTATTCGTTTTTGTATTTATCACGTGCCACGCGCTTTTACTTCTTACTTTTCACCCCTCACTTTTTCGTTATTGCGGACCTGACATGTTTGATGGAGTCTTTGACCTCAACGTCATTCCGGGCTTGACCCGGAATCTCATAGAATAACAATGAGATCCTGAATCAAGTTCAGGATGACCTTCT
>CAZCZS010000111.1:0-4174 GCA_964503355.1 uncultured Mesoaciditoga sp. | reverse complement strand
AACGCCGTGGTCAAGCGCGATTTTCGCTTGTGATAAAATGTCAAAATCCGGTGAAAGCTTGGCGATAAGAGGTTTTTTTAACGAATTTGAGCACGCTTTAAGGATATCGGAAGATAGCTTTTTGTCTGAGGAGATGGTTCCTCCATTTCTCACGTTGGGACAAGAAAGGTTTACCTCTATCATGTCCGCGAATTTTTCCACCTTTTTTCCGACCTGAACGAATTCTTCAGGGTTTTCACCGCCAATGGATATTATTCTCACCGTTTCCTTTGGAAGAAATGGCGCCACTTCCTTGACAAAAAAATCCACACCAGGGTTCTGCAAACCTATGGAATTCAACAGCCCGTCTTTCGTGTAAACGAGTCTGGGTGGGGGGTTTCCATCTTTGGGATGAAGTGTGATCGTTTTCGTGGTGAACGCCCCTATCGTTGATGGAGAAACGTATTTGAAAAATTCATCACCAAAACCCGCCGGTCCGGATGCTATAACGATCGGATTTTTGAATTCAATTCGAGCCAGGTTGATTTTTAAAAGTTCCAATTTAGTTTCACCTCTTTCGCAAGAAAAGTTGGCCCGTCTTTACACACGAATTTGACGCCTTCTTGCGTCATAACGGCGCAACCTTCGCACATTCCCCTTCCACAGGCCATCTTTTCTTCCAAGATGAGGAAAAGATTCCTATCTTCGAAGATCTTTTTTGTCATTTCCAACATCTTAAGCGGTCCACAGGCGATCACGTTTTCATCGGGAGAATATCTTGCCACGTCTAAAACCGTCGTTGGCTCCACAACGTAAACAGATGAAGGCGGAATTTCCACCAATTCAAAGAGTTCTTCATCTTTTGAACCGATTACAATATGGGATTTCTGTCTCTTGGCGTAAAAGTGCAAGGGTGCGTATCCAACTCCGCCTGCGATGAGTAAGGGATCGTCCAAGGTCGGTATGGGATTTCCCAAGGGGCCATCGACTACCACTTTAAACGAAGCGTTTAGATGTCTTTCGAATTCTCCACCACTTTTTATGAGGAAGCTCATCGTTCCACCTTCAAAATCGTAAACACTGTAAGGTCGAGCTATGTACGGACCGTTTGGCGTTTTCAATCTGAAAAATTGACCAGGTTCGACATCTTTTTCGTTGTACTCGATGGATAAGATGAAGTAATTTCTTTTTGGAGAATATTCGATTTTTTTCACATAAGCTTCCACTTCGTATCACCGTACACTTTCTTCCCATCATGAAAGGTGGCCAACACTCTTCCTCTCAGCTTTTGATTTAAAAACGGCGTGTTATGGGATTTCGAAAGGAGAGTTTGACGGGAGGGTATCCATTCGTCGTTGGGATCGAAGACCACGAAGTCCTTTGGAGTTGAGTTGTCTATACTCCCGCCATTTAAGTTGTACAAAGATGCGGCTTGTGAAGTAACCTTGGAAAGCAATTTCTCCATCTTTATTCCCCTTTTCGATACAAGCAGCAGTTCGTTGAGGAGCGTTTCAAATCCGATTATTCCAGAAGGTGCCGATTGAAATTCCACTTCTTTTTCGTGAATGGCGTAAGGAGCGTGATCACTGATGATGGCATCTATCGTTCCATCCTCTAAGCCTTCGTACAATTCTTCTTGATCTTCTTTTGTTGGAAATGGTGGATTGATTTTCTTATAAGTGTCGTAATCTCCAAGATCTTCATCTTTGAAAATTAGGTGATGCACGCAAACATCGCACGTTACGTTTATTCCATCTTTCTTCGCATGTCTTATAAGTTCAACACTTCTCTTTGTCGAAACGTGCGCTATATGAACGTGAGCGTTGGTAAGATAGGAAAGTTCTATCTCTCTGGCCACCGCTATGGATTCAGCGGCAAAAGGGGTGGGATATATGCCGTAAAGCGTGGAGTACCATCCTTCTCTCATATGTCCTCTTCTAAGATATCGTTCCTCGCAATGAGAAATTATAGGAAGTCCAAGCTCACACGCGTATTCCATGGCGTGACGCGCAAGAGAGGAATCGTTCAAAAAAGCCCCATCGTCCGAGAAGCCCACAACGCCAGCTCGTGCCATTCTTCCCATTTCTGCGAGTTCTTTACCTTCTCTACCTTTCGTGATCGCGCCAACGATCTTAACTTGGACACAAGCACGCTGAGCTCTGTTTTTCAAATAAAGTACGGCCTGTTCGGTATCTATGGCTGGAGTTGTGTTTGGCATGGCAAAAACCGTCGTTATGCCGCCGTGCGCTGCAGCGCGCGTGCCGGAAAAGATGTCTTCTCTCCACAACTGTCCCGGATCTCTTAAGTGCGCATGGGTGTCTATCAACCCCGGTAAGATCCACAATCCGCTTAAATCCATTTCCTTTTCTTGCGCCGGCGTTTCAATGCGGAGTTCTTCGCCGTCTACGAATTCCTTTCCGTTGAACATCTTTGCGTTTTTAAGGATTAACATCTCCATCACCTCCAAGTGTAAGGTAGAGAAGTGCCATACGAGTTGCGACTCCATTTGTCACCTGTTCTTCTACTTTTGATTTTTCTGAATCGGCGATCTCCGTTACAACTTCCACCCCTCGATTCATGGGTCCGGGATGCATGAAAATGGAAGATTTGGAGGTCTCATTCATGACCTGAGGATTAAGACCGTAAAGATCGTTGTATTCGTCCAAGGAAGAAAAGAACCCACCGCTTTGTCTTTCAAGTTGCATCCTCAACCCCATAACCACGTCCGCCCCTTTGACGGCTTCTTTAACGTTGTGGGATATATGCACACCGTAGTTTTCCGCTTTCATCGGTATCATACTTTTCGGGCCACAAAATGTCACATTCGCTCCCATCTTTTTTAACAACTTCGCGTTTGAGCGAGCAACACGGCTGTGAAGTATATCTCCCACTATCACAACCTTCAATCCTTGCAAATCGCCAAATCTTTCCCACATGGTGTAGCCGTCCAAAATGGCCTGGGTTGGATGTGCCCTTATGCCATCACCGGCGTTTATGACTATGGCATTGGTGTACTTTTTCAACATCATTGGACTACCGGCTTCTCTATGTCTTATGACGTACAGGTCGACTCCCATAGCATCTAACGTCTTTACGGTATCTTTAAAAGATTCACCTTTTTTCAAAGAACTCGTCGAAGCGGAAAAATTCACAACATCGGCGTTTAACCTTTTTGCGGCCACCTCAAATGAGATGCGCGTTCGTGTGGACGGTTCGAAAAAAAGCGTACATATGGTTTTGCCACGCAGGGCTGGAACTTTTTTTATAGGTCTTTTTAGAACTTCCTTGAATTCTTTTGCCATTTGAAATATCTGTAAGATATCTTCCCTTTCCAAAACATCCACATCGAAGATGTCTTTACCAGCTATGCTCATTCTTCATTACCTCCTATGAACACACCCTCTTCTCCGTCATATTCCATAAACTTGACGTAAATTCTTTCATCCTTACGGGTTGGAATAAATCGCCCTAGAATGTCAGGTTGTATTGGCAACTCTCTTCTGTTTCTATCTATGAGCGTAACCAACACGATCTTGGCTGGTCTTCCAAAATCCATTATCTCGTCTAATGCGGCCCTAACCGTTCTACCAGTATGAATGACATCGTCAAAGAGTGCCACGAAGCGATCGTTCAAATCCACGTTTAGCTGTGTTCCTTTGACGTTTGGAATTTTCAAAGAAAGGTTCGCATCGTCTCGATGGAAGGTTATATCGATACTTCCAAAATCGTGTTTCACGTTCTTTTGTTCGAAAAGCTGGGAGAATTTTTTTGCAAGGTACACGCCTCTGGTTCTTATGCCTATCAGGACAGGCGAAGGGTCGTCCAATCTTTCCACCAGTTCGTGAAACATCCTGTCGATCATCAACTCAACTTCACGCTTATCGATGAGTTTTCGCATGGAGCACCTCCGTTATCGCAAAATAAAAGGGACGCTGAATGCGTCCCTTTGAATACGAAAGATAAAAAAGTGAAAATGGAAAATCCACCCTTCCTCCGCTTAAGCGGTTTAAAGGGTGGACGATTGTATTTTAAACGGTTGACCTCTTTTTCCATTTTTAACCTCCACAATCCGATGGATTATATCTCATTCTTGGGCAGGTGTCAAGGGTGAAATTCCAAAAACTTTACTTTGAATTTTATTAACTCATGTTGTGCGTGAGAGTAACGAAAAAAGATTGGGATGTAACAAAGTTCA
>CAZCZS010000110.1:0-4332 GCA_964503355.1 uncultured Mesoaciditoga sp. | reverse complement strand
TACTCCACGAGGCTTCCTTTTTCTCTTGCTTTGTTGAATCCCCATTTGAATGTTGCCAATCCCATTGGTACCGTTATGAGGCTCATAAGAATTAACAGGAAACAAAAAGAGCACGGGCAATTTATCTTATGGATTGAAAAAGTAATATTTGGGAACGCCCTCTTTTTTGTTGTTAAAGCGTCTACATTTCTTTAATTTTTCCATCTTTAAGTAACAAAATTCTATTTGCGATTTTTGATATCCTTTGTTCATGAGTTATAAGGATTCTTGTCTTATCTTTAAACACATTCTTGAATGCGTCAAGGACAACATCACGCGTTTTCTCATCTAAATGCGCTGTTGCTTCATCAAATATCAAAATATCTGGTTTTTTTAACAAACATCTTGCTATTGCTACCGCTTGTTTTTGCCCACCGGATAAATTTTTCCCAAATTCAGAAATCTTAATATTATCAGGATCCACATCATTGAATAGAACTTTGCTTCCGCTGATTAAGAGTACCTCCTTTATTTCTTTGTCAGTAGCTTTGCTATTTGCTATTTTTATGTTGCTTTTCAAACTTCCTGTAAATAAGAGTATGTTCTGAGATACTATCCCGATTTTCTCTCTCAAGGAATTCATTGCATATTTATGTAACTCCGTGCCATCTATCGTTATAGCTCCTTTATAATTTGGGTAGAATCCAAGCATCAACTTAACAAGTGTTGATTTTCCAGCACCGTTTCCCCCTACTATTGCTACACAATCTCCAGAAGAAATTGAGAAGTTGCAAGAAGTGAGAACATAATCTTTTGATGTCTTATATTTGAAGTATACATTTTTAAATTCTATGTCTCCCCTTAATTTTTCCGCTTTCTTTTCTCCCCAAAGCTCTTGTTCAACTTTTTCATCAAAGATAAGACCTAATCTTGAAAGTGCCACTAAAACCGGCTGAATCGTAAGTGAAAAACTTCCAAAAAGGTGCATTGGTACGAATAACTTTCCAGCATATCCCGCCAACGCCATATAATCTCCGACAGAGAGTTGCCCTTTTGTAATATATATACCTGCTAAGATCATCACGGCAACACTTGCAACACTTGTTATAAATCCAAGTGACTGGCTTCCAAATCCCATTGAAATAGACTGTCTTACCCTATTGTTGGCGACCATTGTAAACTGTTTTACAAGTTCTTCTGCTTTTCTTTCTTCAGATGTAAATTGCTTCACATTTTCAATTCCGGCAACTGCTTCCTGCAAATTTCCTCTTGTTACAGCCGAACTTTCCATTAGAACTCGAGATGTTTTCTTAAGCTTTTTACTCATCGCACGTGTTACAAAATAAAAAACAGGCAAAAACGGTAGAAGCATCAACGTCACATTTTTACTTATATTGATCATAATAACAAGAGCTCCCACAAATTGGATAATACTTGAGAAGAATTGAAATATGACCGGTGAGAAAAGACCACTTAGAGAATCCACTTCGTTTAAGCGATTCACAAGATAACCGCTCTGGTGCTGATCAAAAAAAGCTATTGGTATATTAAGTAATCTCTTTACAGCCTCTCCTCTAATATTTAGGGAAAATTTGTTGGTTGCGATAGTGAACAGTGCTTGAAAGATGAACTGTAAAACAGAGGAAAACAAGTAAAAAAATATTATAAGAACACCGTAATAGATAATTTTTTCGATATCCTTGGACATTATTCCTTGATTGAATAGCATTTTAGTTAGATATGGAGGGATCAGTGCTACTAAACTCATAGCAATCGTAACTACTGCTATTAAAATTATTTTTCCCTTTATTTTTCTAAATGCAGAATGTAAGTACAAAAAATTGTGGACAGTTTCCCATTTCACGACAATATCTCACCACCACTTTTCCACTTTTTATATACCTCCGCAGTGATAAAGTACAGTATCAAAATCACTTGATGCTATCATGTTGAAATGATAAACAGACTGAGAGTTTCTATGATTACCAATCCAAATAAAGGAATGGTTATGGCTAAAATTAAAATTACTTGAGCGGACAGAGTTTTTTTGAAAATTCAGTACCACCATCATAAGTAATACTAATGATTCAAAGAAATATAAGACCACAAATATCGTGAATACTTTTGGATGCATTTCGTTTGTTTAAAAAAGATGCCTATGAGATAGAAAAATTATCATTCTTCCATCTATTTTTATACAATCTACCACTTGCCATGTTTTCACGACAGAGTTCTCATAACTCTCTCTTTATCTATTTTGGAAATGAGAAAATACAAAAATGCCGCGATTATGATCCCAGCAAATGTTAAAAGAAATGGGAAATGAGACAGATTCAATGGGTGTTGTAAAAATTCCATACTGGAAAATATTATAAGCAGCATTGTAATCATTTGAACATATTGAATTTTTCCAATTATGAGATAGAGTAATCCTATAATCTCTATTATTGCAAATCCCCAAATTGGAATGGTTATTACAGATGTTAAAATCGTTTGAGCAGATGGAAGATTTGTCTTTTCGTAAAGGATAAAAATTATAAAGAATACGAGAAATGCAATCGTGAAAATGTACGTGATCACGAAAGTGATAATGAACTTCGCAAAGAATATATCTTTAATATTCAACGGTCCAGCAAGAAGAGATGGAAGTGTAAAATCGTTTCGTTCATTTCGAAAGATAACACCACTTATAAATGTGACTCCAAGAATGAATATTATCGCTGTAGATGAAAGAAAGAGTAAATTGAATATTGCCCCAAGATTCGGGCTTTTTCCTTTTGTAAACGTCGCCGCATTGATGACAACCATCCACACCACGACACCTATCATGTAAAGGAGCAACTTCTTACGAAAGATGTATCGCATATCTTTCCACATCATCGTTTTAACTCCATTCATCACTCTTCGTCCTCCTTAACTATACTGGTGTAAACTTCTTCAAGGCTCACGTGTTCTTCTTCAACACGCTCAACATCAATACCATTTTCTACAAGGAATTTCACAACTTCTTTTGTATTGATGGAGCCCTTTGAAAAAAATATGCGCTCATCTTTTATCTTAGCGTTGAATTTAGTCGTGATCGCTTCCTTCGCTGCATCGTTGATTTTTCCTGAAATTTTTATCTTGACATTTCTCTTTATGCCAAGCTTATCTTTTATTTTTTCCAACGAACCATCAACAATGATTTCACCCTTGCGTAGCAAAATGATGCGAGTACACAATCTTTCAACATCAAAGAGATCATGAGACGTTATGAATATCGTTTTTCCTGATTTAGGAAGATTTTTCAGCATCTCAACAACTTCTTTTCGAGCAAGTGGATCTAAATTTGACGTTGGTTCGTCCATGATAATGAACGATGGTTCATTCAATGTGAGTCGGGCAATTGCCAATTTTTGCTCCATTCCACTGGATAACTCTTTAACTTTATCTTTTCTTTTTGCCCATAAATTCCACTTTTTAAGTGTATCTTCAATCTTATTTTGAGAAACTGAATAAAGCTTTGACCAAAAAATTAGATTTTCTTCAACAGTCAGGTCTTTGTATAATCCTCTTTGATCCAAAAGAAATCCGATCTTTTTTTTCATTTGTTTTGAAAGATCATAAGCATCTTCATTCCATACCTTGACACTTCCAGATGTTGGTTTAAGAAGTCCGAGAATGAGTTTTACAAGCGTTGTCTTTCCAGCTCCATTTGGACCAATAAGTCCTATAATTTCACCCTTTTCAACGTCCAAACTTATCCCTTTTAACGCTTGTGTGCCGTTATAATATATCTTTGATAGCCCATGAATTTCTATTATCGTTGACATATGATTCATCCTCATCACTCCAATTTTGCGGGTTTAAACTACTTATCAGAACGCATGGCTATCCTTTCGAATAAGCCTTCAAATTAACTATTTTCACGTTAATCACTTCTTTGGGTATTCCAATTTCCCAAATTGCCTTGTCTTATTTGAAGTATTCTATCTTTCAATCACTTATTTCAGCAGAATTGAGGCTCTCTTTGTTTAGATTTACTACATAATTTAAGGGCAACCTTTGTATTTTCCCTTAACCATGCATCTTATTTTTGGGAAAGGCCATTCAATAAAATTAACAAAATAACTATACCTATCGCAATCAAAATACGTGGCATATGTCTAAAAATTTCTCGTAAGAACTCCTTCGTACTTTTATTTTCTTTTTTGTTCTTCTTGACAATCATTATAGCCATTATGACCACTGAAATCATGCCAATTATAAAAAGCGGACGTGCCACTTGTTCTGGCATCCGTGGCAATAAATTTCCCATTTCAATCACCAACCTTTAATTTATTTTGAAAACAAAATACTTTTCCATATAGATTC
>CAZCZS010000109.1:0-4429 GCA_964503355.1 uncultured Mesoaciditoga sp. | reverse complement strand
TGCGTGTGAAAATGCCAGATGAGATGGAAAAATACGCCAAATCCTTTCATCTCAAAAAGATTCCCACGGCTCTCGCTTACTTTGGATTGGATGGTGAAAAAGAGAGAAAAGAGCTTGTAAGCACGTTGGAAAGGTTGAAATAAATTGCGGTATAATCTCTTGGGGAAGTGATTTCAAATGATCCGCCAAGGAAAACTCATTTCATCGACAAGCTTTAAAAAAATTGAGGAAATAAAAAGGGTATTTGGAAAGTACGAAGAGGTATTAACAGCTTACCTTTTCGGTTCTACTGCTACTGGGAAAAAGACAAAACTGAGTGATATAGATATAGCTGTGCTTTTATCTAAGATGAACGTCAACGACGAATTTTATCTCATAATGGAGTTAAGAGAAGACATCGCAAAGGTTATAGAAAATGACAACTTTGATTTGTTGATCTTGAACAAAGCTCCATTAGTCTTACGTTACCAAGCTTTGAAAAATGGAAAGATTTTATATTCGAAAGACGAAAAGGTAAGAGTGGAATTTGAAGAGTCAACAAGAGATATGTATTTCGACTTTGCCCCTATGAGAAATGAATATTACCGCATTTTTTTCGAGAACATAGAAAGGGGCCGTATGGTTAGTGATAGATAAGGTCAAAATCGAAGGTCAGCTCAGCAATTTAAGAGATTATCTATCCAAGTTATATGATATTGCCAAAATCGATCTCAAAACGTTCCAGCACGATATTCTATACAAAGCGGCGGCTGAGAGACTGCTACAAGTTTCGATTGAGACGTGTCTTAACATAGGAAATCATATCATCGCTTCCATGTCATGGAGAAATCCCAACGACTACGCTGATATATTCAAAATTTTGGGAGAAAACGACGTCATTCCCAAAGAATTCTCCGAAAAGATGGTAGAGATGGCGAAATTTCGAAATCTACTGGTTCATCTCTACTGGGAAATCGATCCAAAAGTAGAATTCGAATTTCTCAAATCAGACTTGAATGATTTCGAACTTTTTGCCAAGTACATTGTGAAATTCCTGAAAAAGTCGTTATAAGGCAGACCCGCTCAATACTCCACGAGGCTTCCTTTTTCTCTTGCTTTGTTGAATCCCCATTTGAATGTTGTCAATCCCATTGGACCGTTATGAGGCTCATAAGCGTTAGGAATGAGCTCATCGCGAGATTGAATCCTATATAATTTGATTACAAAATACATAGCAGTTCGGATAGTTTCAGGACAGTTTGAATGTATAATGATTTCATTTGTGAGAGCCTTTCAATGTTTGCGATGTAATTTGATAAATACTCGACATTATCTATAGTAAATGTTTTAGGAATGTGCTTCAGGAGGTTTTTATATTCCTCGTAGTAAATAAGCATTTTTTTGTACAAGATAACTATTTTATGTTTATACTGGCTCCGAATGTTTTGATTTTTGGCGGATGAGAAACTTGTTGAATAATTGTTAGAAACATCCAAATTTTTTGTAGGAATTCCATTCATTGAAATGGAAAACGCAATACCACTTGTATTGGAAAGAGTCAAACTCAAGTTAAATAGATTTAAGACACTGAGAATGTTCATCTTTATTCCATAAGATAACTCATGACTTTTGCTTTGAATTAGATCAACGATATTATCTAAGTTCAAAAAAAAGGAAAAAGAATTTGAAATCCATCTTATAGTGTTTTCCTCTTTAAGTATTTTTCTATTCTCATCTAAGATCAGTAAATTTGGTGGCTCAGGAAATTGTTGGTTGCTTACAGCATACTTAATTTTACGCAAAAGTTCAATGAAATATTTGGAAGAAAGGATGTCATTAACGAGTTTAATATTTTCAGACTGAGGAATAGACAGCATGTTTTTCAAATCATATGACATCTCCTCAATTGTGATTAAGTGTTGGTCTAATGATATTTTCATATCATCAATGATTTCTCTTGATCGCTCATCAGACATATTTAATCTGCAAGCCTTACTTATGATCGTATTGTATACACTCGCTATATGCTGTTCTTCAAATAAAAGATTGTAGAGATTTAGAGCGTTATCTATTGTTTTCATCTTTGTTTGTAGAAGTTTGGTTTTTAATACACTTTCTTTTAAATCATGGATGTTCTTTTTATTACTCAACACAAAGAGAGGAGAAATTGGAACTTCCACATATGCGTTAAAATCATTCGTAATTGTGGAACTATAAGAAAAGCTGTAATTGGCTGAGATCTCTGGTGTGAACATTGATAGAATCCAACCATTTCCATTCATTTTGCTCAATTTCATTTTAGTCAAAGAGCAATCAGATGAGTTAATCACTGCTAACTTGATCGCACTTTTGATTGTTAATTGCTCATATTTAATTGAGGACAGTCCGATTGTTGTTACGAAAAAACAAATCCCAATGAAGATAATGGCTGTCTTAATTCTTTTCATATAAATTCTCCCCTCTTGTGCTTTTTAACTCTTTATTTTTCAACTGTCACCACAAGGAGTTTCCCATTCGTGTATTGAACGTCAACGAGATGGTCCTGATTTACATCTAATTTTTTAACCATAACTACTTTGTCTGTTAGAAAATTGAATAGCACGAGATTTGAAGTGCTTCTATCTACAAAACCCGCCATGTCATTTGAAACGAAAAATGGTGAAGACACGTAATACCAATCAATTTTAGATGTTTGATGAGCGTTCAAAAACGTGTAATTTTTATTCTTTTTCACAGCTATTACGAATTCTCTCTTTGAATTTCCAAAGCATAAGTTTCCGTTTTCACTCCATGCACTGTTCGGCATGTTCAAAGTTGGCCATGCTATACCTTTGTAAAGTAAACTCTTTTTGTCATTTTTCAAGTTCATCAAAAAGAGATACGAGTTCCCATTTTTGTATTCGGTGTACGCTATCTTTTTTCCATCGCTTGAAAAACTCGGACCTGATATGTAAGCATTTTTAACGCTTAATATCTCTTTAAAAGTGTTGCTTTTGTAGTTGTACAAGAACAGTTGATTTTGTAAGATCACCGTTGGCGAAGCCGATGTTGCATTCACCAATCTTGTTTTGAGATTCACAATGGCAAGAGTGTTTTTGTATATGTCTATACCTTTTACCATCGTCAAAGTTGATTCCAGATTTTTTGGTAAGTTTACGTTTTTTATCTCACCTTTGGAGTTTACAACATATAATTTTTGAGGATAAATTTGAGGATAGGATAAAACTTTAAAAATTACAATATTTCCATATGGATCGCTGTTAACATAAAAATCCTGAGGATTTCCGTGTAAGTTCCACTTTGAAAGGTCTTCATACACAATTTTTATCGTTGGTAAAGACTTCAACGAAATGTTTATAGGAGCAAAAGATGTTTTATCTTCCGATATCACAACAGTTTTATAAAACTTGATTGGTGGGCCATAGGGCTTGAAGGTTGTGGAATTATCATCCCATTGTATTATTTCTCCTTTTTGATACTCGTAATAGTAATTTTTCGTTATATATCTTCTGTGAACATTCAAAGTTTTGAATGGTGGAATCATAATATTTAAAGTTTTCACGCTTTTGGATGTACCACTCACTCTTTCGCTAGGTAGCAATTCGTTTATAGGTATTGTTATATGCCACTGCCAGCTGTTCGTATCAGTGATGGTATAAGTATAATTATAATCATTGGGAGAGTCATTTGATTTGATAAGAACTAAACTCCATTCTCCCGTAGCCACAGATGATGAGCCAACAGGCCAAAATTTGTATTCGTTTGGGTAAATATTCTTTATTCCTTTCGCCGTTGTCATCGATACCAATGCTGCCAAGAACATCATGAGGATCGTAACGAATATGATTTTATCTTTCAATTTTCTCATCTCCAATGCTTATTAATATAAAGAAGACAAACTGCTCTTATATTCAGAATAAGTAAATGTTTTATCAAAACCTACTGGTGGAGCGGTGGGATTCCAAAAGGGTGATTCATTATCATATTGTATTATTTCTCCTTCTTGATAATCATACAAATAGTCTATTTTATGGTATCTTTTGTACAAATTCCATTCCTCGAGGGGGGGTATAACAGCACTATATGTCTCACTTACACTATTCGTTCCACTCATTCCTCCCTCAATGCCCAATACACTTAAAGATATACTGACATGCCATTCCCAACTAGTGGTACGCGTTACATTATATGTGAAATTTAAAGCTATACTTGAATCATTTGACTCATTTGCTACAATCTCCCAAGCACTACACCCCAAATCCACAGAACCAGTGGACCAATACTTATACCGAGGATAGTATATTACTGTATCACCTAAACTCACGCTACCGATTAAGGCAACAAGAATCGCAACTATTAATGCACTTAGTATAATTCTTTTCATCTAAAACATCTCCTTTCAATTTTTGTCATTTTTGATCCAAACTATCTCGAATAAAAAATGTTTCTA
>CAZCZS010000108.1:0-4502 GCA_964503355.1 uncultured Mesoaciditoga sp. | reverse complement strand
CGATTATCACCGTTGAAAGAAAAAGATCGAGATTCATATGCTTTCCTTTCTCTTTGAAAATTCGTAGAAGATTATCCAGCCTCCCACAAAAACTTTGAATCCTATCGATGAATTAAGCAACAAAGCACCTCTTCCGCTGAAAATCTCCCCTATCTTTCCCGTTCCAAAAAGCGGAGAAAAGAAGCCTTCAGATACGCTTCCTGCCAAGATATACGCCAGCATCACGAAAATGACGAGATTTTCAAGAAATTCCAATTTCAATTTTTCACTTAAACTATGAATTTTCGCGGAGCCCAAAGCCATCGTGAGAATCACTATCCCACTCGCGCCTATGGCCCCACCACTGAACGCTCCTCCGGCTTGAAGATGTCCGGTTGTCGCCGTGTAAGCACCAAAAACGATCACGATAACACCAAAAAACAGAAGCTCCATTCTGACAAGACCGGATTTATCCGGATAGATCTCCCCACTTTCTCTTATCTTTTGCGCGTAAAACGAGACACCCGTTATCGCAACTGAGAATATCAAAAGCTCAAAAAGGGTGTCATAAAGCCTGAAATTCAAATATATCGCACTGACGATGTTCGCGCTTCCATCGTACATTTGAGTGGCAAGTTGGTAATGATCCGCGTTATGCGGAGAGACTTTCACGAAAAACGTGACAAACAGCACAAAAACCAAAGATAGAATTATCGTCAAAACGAAAAAGGTTCTCATTTCACATGCCTTTCGATCATCTTTTCAAGTTTCCCATTTTCTTTGATCTCCTTCAAATACGAATTCAAGGATCTCCAAAGTTCCATCTCATCTTCAACGACTCCAAAAGCGTAGAAAACACCGTTTTTTTGTGAGGATGCCTTCGGTAATTCACTCGAAAAAGATGAAGAAAGATATCGTATCAGATCGACGTGAAAACCGCTTACTTCGTTCTCTTTGAACTTTTCAATTGATTTCTTAACGTACTCGTTGGTGATGAACGGAATTTTCGTGGGTTCACCGAATGTAAAAACTTTTGTTTCCAAAAAACCTTCCGTCATCTTCACCCCTTCAACGTTCAAGATGTTCAAGAATGCCGCTGCCCCGACTTCAACCTTACCACTTCTAAGTGCCCTTAAAATTTCATTTTCTTTTAACCTAACGATTCTAAGTTCAAGTTCATGATTTTCACAATAATCCTTCATGATCTCGATTTCCAAGTTGTCAAGGGAATGATCAACTTCAACCAATCCAAACCACAATTTTCCCCTGTGTTGGAGTGTTACCATGTACAAAAAGAGCGTGAATACAAGTCCTATTGAGGCCTCAGCTAAGGCGACATCCGGGGCGGCGTACATGGAAAAAATCACGACGGCCACGGCGGAAAGTGTTCCGTAAGTCAGAACGGCAGAAGTTCTATCCTTCAGAAAAAGCACCGATGCGCTAAGTCCTATTACCACGAATATCAGCGCTTGTGTGAACGCCATCTTTTTTCCTCCACGTTTATTCGCGAATGAACCGCTCCCCTCGCCAAAAGATGGGTTATGGCTGGTCCTTGAGCTATCAACACGAACGCCAACAAAAAATAAGCGAAGTGATGCTGCGAAAATATGCCAAAGGTTGTAAACAAGGTCGCTCCCCCGATCGTATCCGCGATGCTCATGAAATGGAGCCGCACGTAGTAATTTTTCATAAAAGTTCCCGCGATCGTGCCAACGATTATGAAAAACAACGAAAGGCTCACCAAGCCCCATTCAACTACGCTCATCAACTTACCTCATTCCTCTAAAAAATGGGATAAAACGGTCACACTTCCCAACGAAAGTAGCAGTATCACCAACGCCACGTAAACCATGTAGTCCATGTTTTCAGCGAATCCCATGATCGAAAGAAAGATGGAAAACTTCGTTGTGATGGAGACAAAACCGGCGATTCTATCCCAAATCGTCGGCCCTTTTATAAGTCTGTACACGGGCAAAATGGCAACACTGAAGAGTATAAACTCCACGTCTTCACTTCCCTTTATCCGATAAATCCTTCATCTTTCCAGTAAGTCCACCATTTTTGTTTTTTGAACTCCTCTATAAAAGGTCTTAGTGCGTTTTCGCTGACTTTTGCATTATTTCCCAAAGTTAAATACAGTTCGTTACCTCTGCCGTGCGAGAATTTCCAAACCTTTTTCGTCAACGGTCCAAGCATGGTGTTGACGGGGTGCAAAGTTCTAATTCCATTTGTGTTCACAAGTGTCCAAGCCACTGGTGAATTGAAAACTTTGGATATTTTCATGAAGATATCGTAAGTGAACAAAACGGCCTCAAAACGTTTTTTGTAGATTTCAAAGTACTTTTTCAATTTGTCGTAATATTTCAATCTTTTTAGGATGTCAAAGTAAGCCTGCCAAAAAGAATTTTCCAGATCGTAATTTGCGCCGGGCGCGTTTAGAAAATCTTCTATCATGCCGTTGAGGACAGCTTCGGCTTGTTTGAAATTTTTGATGGATTGAGACTCGTTTTTGCTTTGTAAATTGAAATTCGCCAAGGCGGTGAGCAAGGTAAAAAGCGCCTTTCTTGCCATCAGCGAAGAAGGGTTCATCCTAAGGGCGGATTTTATCAAAGACCAACATTCGTTGCCATAATCTTTATCTTTTGTCTTGGAAAATACGATAGAATAAACCATTGCCATGGTAGAAAAAGACACGTCTGGCGCTTCGGCAGTTTTGATTATGAAATCTTTCGAAGCGTTGAACCAAATTCTAAAAGTGTGCAAATCTTCGAGTTTCAAATTTCCCGTCGAAGATAAAGATTCTAAAATGCCTGCTGAATGCGTGAAGAATCTTTGTTCAAATGGAGCTTCTTTTAGAGCCGACAACATTGAATCAAGAGCTGTTTTTACATCTTTTTGCTTTTGAGCTGACACGGCAATTTGAACGTATCTCATGGCGGTGTTCGTTTTCGATGAAAAATACAAGCCGATAACGTAAACAACTGATAACGCCAAAAGCGCATATCCAACGAGCGGTTGCGTCGTTGAAACAACGCCCGCCGAAATGGAAATCAAGATCATCAAGACGAAATAGTTAATTTGAAGTGGGAAAGAGAAAAGGAGATCAAAAGAATAACCGATCATGGCTATTGCGATCCACGCCATGTTGCTTTTGATAGAAAAGTAAATTCCCACACCAAGCATGAAAAGATAGAGAAGTAAATGCGTTATTCCGCCTTCTAAAAGTAGATCGAGATAGTGATTGTGAGATCTGTCTATAACTTGAGTCATGAAATAACTCGATGATTTACGCGAAAATCTTTTCCTAAGAGCTCTCGCTATGTTTGAGATACCGTAGCCAAGGAATGGATGGGCTTTGAAAGCCTTTAGAGATTCTTTCCATATGAAAGCCCTGTTTACGTTGGAAGATTCTGGTCTTTTTGTTTGGGAGTTCGCTCCATCGCCGTGGAATGAATTCTCTTTTTTCAATTTTCTCATGATAAAATCCACGACATCCTTCAGCTTGTCTTTCGTCACCTTTCCTTGAGGAGTGAAGAGGTAGTAAATTGGGGGAGCGATCACAACTGCCAACGCCGTTAATTTCATCGCCAACGTTGCCGGATAAAACACCACGTAGAAAAATTCCAAAAAGCTTTCGAGGCTAACTGCCAAATAAGAACCCCTTCCATGCGAAAGCATCAATCCCCAACTTATAGATATGTACACCAAGATGAAAAAGAGAAAATGTTGACGAGTGTAAAAAACAAAAGATAAAGGTAAAAGCACCACAAAAAAATTCGCGACGGGAATCGGATTGGATATCGTTCCCGTGTATCGTCTGTATCCTATGGATTTCAGATAAGAAAATGGATACTTCACGTATTTTTCTTCATCCAAAAATTGAAGCGTCACAACGATCGTTTCAAGAATACCACCCACAAGCAAAATGGTGAACAAAAAGGTGGGACCCATGAAATGAAAAATCTGCCACGCGGCGAAAAGGTATACGGGTATCGTCAAACGGTACATCATTCCCATTTGACGCTCTATACCGCCAAAATATGAAAAAACGAAAGATTCACTTGTGACAAAATGGAAGATGATGCTTAACCACCATAAAAGTATAAGCCCCAGAATCCATGAAGTTGGCCTTGAAAATGCAAAATTCGTGGCTATTCTCGCCGAAACGATCGTTAAAGGAATGGCAAAACCGTTTGCGAACACCGTATGTGTCATCGCAAAAGGCATCCATGCGAATTTATCGACAACAAGTAAAATGTGCAAGAAGGCAAGGGTGAAGAGCATAGTCTCGAATATGAAAAGATCGGACTTTGGAACGATTATGGAAAAGCCAGATAAAATTCCAAAAAGAATTATGGAAAGGATCGAAAATTTAGTCGTGGAACGTATATAATACTCCCTTAAACTCAATTGCAAAACGCATCCCACCTTTTCAAAGATTTCTCTTCATTTTAGCATAAAACATGTAAAAAGCGCGGGAATATCCCGCGCTTAAAATATACAAATCACTTGCCTTATCTAAA
>CAZCZS010000107.1:0-4588 GCA_964503355.1 uncultured Mesoaciditoga sp. | reverse complement strand
TTCGCTTCAAGGGGCAAAATTCGACATCGACAAAAGAGAACCTTTTTTGAAAAGGGTCGTTGGAGGTTTGAGTGGTCCGGCTTTTTTGCCGATAACGCTTTGGAAAGTTTACCAGGTGAAATCGAAATTTCCGGATTTGGACATCATAGCCCTTGGCGGTGTGAACGATCCAAAGGACGTTTTAGAATGTGCGATAGCCGGCGCTTCACTCGTTGGGCTTGGAACGTATGCGATGACGAATCCACAGGAAATAGAACGATTCGTGAAAGAGACGGCAAAGCTTTTAAAGCAGAGAAACGTTTCTTTCACAGATATTGTGGCTTCAGCGCATAAAAGGAGATGAGATCATGAATTTCGTTGAAAAGTTCAAGAAAAGAAGAAAAAAAGTCAAAAACGTGTTGGTCGTTGGATTGGATACGAATTACGAAAGACTACCGAAGGGATTTTCCGAAGATGCAAATGGAGTTTACGAGTACAACAAACGAGTGATAGAGGCTACCAAGGATGTAGCGTGCGCTTACAAACTAAACTCAGCATTTTATGAAATGCTTGGCCCGGATGGAATGATGGTTTTGAAAAAAACTCGCGAACTTATCGACGAAGAAATACCAACCATTTACGATTTCAAGAGATCGGATATATCATCGACGGCTGCGGCGTACGCTAAAGCGGCTTTTGAATACTACGATTTTGATTCCGTAACGCTATCACCTTACATGGGTTGGGATGCGGTGGAACCATTTTTGGAATACGATGGAAGATATGCCTTTTTGGTGTGTCTTTCGTCAAATAAGAGCGCGGCCGATTTTGAATATCATGGTAATCCCCCCCTGTACATAGAAGTGGCGACTTCCGTTGCACCTTTCGGTGATAAATGCGGACTTGTCGTTGGGGCCACCGTACCAACGGCGTTGAAAGATGTTCACGAGATAGCTCCAAACGCTTTGATCCTCGTGCCCGGCGTGGGGACTCAAGGAGGAAGTGCGAAAGAGGTGATGGCCTCATCCGCCAGAGAACAACTTCTCGTGAACGTCTCGAGATCGATCATATTCTCGGATGATCCGCGTAAAGCGGCTTTGGAGTACGCAAAAGAATTGAAATGGGAAAAGTCAAAATAAGAGAGAAAGGAAGATGAAATGTGAATCTCATAGAGATGCTTGAAAAAAGCGGAGCGCTCATGAAAGGACATTTTTTGCTCTCATCTGGCCTTCATTCTGACACTTACATTCAATGTGCGAAACTCCTTCAAAATACGTCTTATGCTCAGAAAATCGGAAAGGATTTAGCTGAGATGGTCAAACAGTTCGAAGCGGACTGCGTTGCTTCTCCAGCGCTTGGAGGAGTGATAGCGGGATACGAAGTGGCGAGAAATTTGAATGTGGATTTCATCTTTGCCGAAAGAGATGAAAATGGAAGAATGACTTTCAGAAGAGGATTTGATCCGTCAATTTACAAGAGAATCGTAATAGTTGAAGATGTTGTAACGACCGGAAAGTCCACAAGAGAGGTTATGGAACTTTTGAAAGAAAGTTCAGCCACCGTTTTGGCCACTTCCGCCATAGTGAGCAGGCAAGAGAGAACGGAAATAGACGGTTTACCTTTTATGTCCCTTGAAACCATATCTTTGAAGGTGTATGATCCAAAAGAGTGTCCACTTTGTAAAATCGGAGTGCCTTTGGTAAAACCCGGTTCAAGAAAGAATTTGATCAAGCGCTAAGGGAGGAAAAGATGAAAATAGCACTTTTACACTACAGGGCCGGTCTTATGGATGGAGTTTCTTTGGAGATGGAAAAATGGAAACACGTTCTTGAGAAAATGGGACATCAAGTTATCATGGTGGCCGGCAACGAGGTTAAAAGTATAGTACGCATAAAGGAAATGGGATTTGAGGATGAACTGTATCGTTTTATAAACAAAAATGCCTTTGAAAATCTTGAAGTGACACCTGAAAATCTTCTTCGCACAATTGAAGATAAAGCTTTGCAAATAGAAGAGAAATTCGATCGCTTTCTTGAAGATTACGACGTGATCTTTCCGAACAACGTATGGTCGCTTGGAGCGTACCTTCCAACGGCAATTGCTTTGGAAAGATACGCGCAAAGAACTGAAAAACTTTTCGTGGCCCACCATCACGATTTTTGGTGGGAAAGGGAATACTATCTTCATCCCACTACGTCCAAGATAAAAGAGATGCTCGAAGAGTATTGTCCTCCCGATTTGAAAAACGTGAAACATGTTGTGATAAATTCCAAAGCCAAGGAAGCTCTTAAAGAGAGGAAGAAATTGAACGCCACCGTTATTCCAAACGTCATGGATTTCGATGCACCGCCTTTCGTCAGTGAAAAACTGAACGAAGATATCAGAAAAGAATTCGATTTAAAACTGGGAGATATAGTCTTTCTTCAGGCTACAAGGATCACGCCAAGAAAAGCCATCGAATTGGCCATAGATTTGATAAAAGAGGTTAAGAAGAAAGTGAAGAAGGGTGCCATCTTGTACAACGGTCAACGTTTTAGCGGAAGGATAGTTCTCGCCTTTTCAGGCATGTGTGAAGATGAGGAATACAAAGAGAGGTTGTATTCGCACGCGAAGGAAGAGAAGGTCGAAATTTTGGACATGTACAAATCCGTTGAAGCCAGAACGAGGAGCTTTTGGGATCTCTACAGCGTTGCGGATATGGTGACGTACCCTTCCATACTCGAAGGATGGGGAAATCAACTTTTGGAAGCCGTCGTGGCAAAGAAACCGGTGGTGATATTTGAATACGAGATATTCAAAAGCGATATAAAGAAATCCGGATTGGAAGATGTGAGCCTTGGGGACACATTTGAAGTCAAAAACTCACTTGTAAAAGTGAGTAAAGAAAAAATTGAAAGAGCTGCCAATGAATGCGTGGAAATCCTCTTTGATTCTCTTAGGTATTCTCGTATGGTGGAAAATAATTTTAAAATAGGAAAAAAGTATTTCAGCTATACCACCTTGGAAAAATTGATAAGACAAATCATGGAAACTTAACGGAGATCATCCATAATCAAAATCAAAACCCCATTTGTCCTGTAGGTACGCCTTCAAAGTGGCGTACCTTGTTTTTCAATCAATCGATAGCGTGAACTTTACCTTGTTGAATTTTGTTTGAAAGCAAAGATGTGTTATCATATAACAAGACTAAAAAAGTCTACTTAAGGAGTGGTAAAGATGGGGTGCGTTTTTTCAAGGAGCTTCGGTTAACTCTCAGAAAAATAAAAATGGATTATCGTCTTGGAATGAGTCTTGATCCTTCTTTGAAATCGAGATGGGATCTCATCCTTTTTTCGGCCTCTTTCCATGGTTTGATTTTCTACCGATTTTCACATATGTTTTGGAATTTGAAATGGAGATTTTTGGCGTTGTTTCTCAGGGGAATAGTGCGAATACGATATTCTATGGATATTCATCCGGCTGCGGAAATAGAAGGTGGGATATTCATAGATCATGGAATGGGAGTCGTTATTGGAGAAACGGCTTCAATAGGGAGCGGAACGCTAATCTATCATGGGGTAACTTTGGGGAGTGCCATTGTGATGAAGGGAAAGCGTCATCCAACAGTGGGGCGCAACGTTTTTATAGGAGCAAACTCCACCATTCTTGGACCTATCAAAATATGTGATGGTGCCAAAATTGGAGCGAATGCTGTTGTTCTTAAAGATGTACCATGTGCCTGTACGGTAGCGGGTAATCCGGCAAAGATAGTAAAGATCGGCAATTTTAAAAAAGAAGGCGATGCCGTTTGACTCTAATCGATCTCATAGGTCGAACACCTGTGGTAAATTTAAAGATGAACACATCGGTGTATTTGAAACTTGAGAGATTCAATCCCACATCTAGCGTTAAGGATAGAACCGTTTTGGGTATGGTGCAAAACGCTTTTGACAAAGGCAAACTATCTGAAGGTTCAACTATCGTTGAACCAACTTCTGGAAACACCGGCATAGCACTGGCGATGTTGGGAGCGTATTACGGATTTCACGTGATCTTAACAATGCCTGATTCTTTAAGTGTTGAAAGACGAAAGATATTGAAATCATACGGTGCGGAGATCGTCTTAACTCCAGGAAAATTGGGAATGAAAGGCGCTGTCGAGAAAGCAAAAGAAATCGTCGATTCCGTTCATGGAACGATGTTAGATCAATTCAGCAATCCCTCAAATCCAAGGATTCATTTTGCCACTACTGGACCAGAGATAATCTCTCAACTTCCGGGATTAAGCGTTTTGGTTGCGGGAGTGGGAACAGGTGGCACGCTTAGCGGAGTCGGAAGGTTTTTAAAGCGGGTTTCAAAAAAGATCAAGGTTGTTGCGGTAGAGCCATCAGAATCCCCTGTTTTATCGGGCGGAAAACCATCAAAGCATGGCATCCAGGGAATAGGGGCCGGCTTCATACCGAAAAACTACGATCCTTCTGTGGTTGATGAGATAGTTTCAGTTTCAACTGATGAGGCATGGGATATGACCAAGTATTTGGCAAAGAAAGAAGGCCTTTTTCTCGGTATATCTTCAGGTGCTGCTGTTATGGCTGCCATGAGAATATCGAAAAAAATCGAAAATAAATCG
>CAZCZS010000106.1:3430-4594 GCA_964503355.1 uncultured Mesoaciditoga sp. | reverse complement strand
TATTTCAAAAAATCCAACGAGTGCGAAGATCTCTTTCATCTCAAGCCCTCCCAACTGTGGTGTAAAACGCCAAGAAGCTCAGAAAAGCCAGCGAAAATGCGAAGGCCAGATAATCGAAATTTTTGAACAGTCTGAACTTGGAAACGCTCTCCTCGAAGAGGGCGATTCCAAAGACCAAAGCCAAAAGCTTCAACAGGTGAATCGCGGCGTAAACGATAACGGAAGTCAAATCCATCTTAGTCGGCACGAAAAACGGTACGGTGTAAACGTTTAGAAAAACGCTCATGAGTAGGAACTTCTTGATGTATCCTCCCCATTTTTCAAAGGCGAGATCCACGCCGGAATATTCCATGCTCATGCCCTGATCTATCATACCGAGCTCCGCCGTGGAGTGCCTTTCTATCGGAAGACGTCCGAGTTCCACAATCAAAACCATGAAAAACGCCGCGGCCGTGAACCAATGCGTGAGCGATAGATACCATTTCTGTGAACTTTGAAGCACGTTGTTTATCACGTAAGGGTTGTTCGTTCCGGAAATAACACCCAACATTATGAATATCAAAACGGTTATCGGTTCCGCCAACGCCCCCATGCTTGCGGCCCTCGAGACTCCCAAATGAGAATAGTTACTTCTGCTGTCTAAAGCGGCCAATTTTTTGACAAGCGCGGCCGCTCCGAAGATCAAACCTCCACCTATGAAATCCACAGTTGGCCCAAATTGAAGTGGAAAGGCCGTGATGATCGGCAAAACCAACGTTAGCAAACTGTACATCGCAAAACTCACGTATGGTGCCCTGTGAAAAATCGGAGAAGAATGATTTGGAATTACGATTCCCTTCCTGAAAAGCTTGTAAAGATCGTAATAGGGCTGAAAGATACTCGGCCCTTTTTTTGACTCGATCCTTTCTTCTATTTTCGCCAGTATTCCGAATATCAAAGGAGATAAAAGCAAAACGTACAACAACTGAACGATGCTCAAAAACACAAGCATAAAAAAACCTCCTATCCGTTTTAAGGGTAGGAGTCATTGGCCTTGGGGGGCTTTACGGCGAACTCCACCGCCGTGCTGTTGGAAGGATTATACACAAAATAAGTTAAATAAAGATTAACTGAGTTGTGCACCGAATTTACAACTCAACGCCAACTCACTTTTTCGCCATTGGG
>CAZCZS010000106.1:0-3330 GCA_964503355.1 uncultured Mesoaciditoga sp. | reverse complement strand
TTCAGGATGACCTTCGGTCGGTTCAGGACGATCTTCGGTTGGTACGGCATGACATCTTCAAAAAATTCCCTTATCGCTTGGAAAGCGATCGTTCAAAAGCCATTGGACTGTGAAGTTGGTCCACACGTTGAGGCGCGTAACGCAATTTTGAAAGGCCAAAACGACCTTGTGACAAGGTTAACATAAAGTGTTCAAAGTTATTTTACCTTTTGGAAAGAATGAAGGTTTAAAATGATTTAATGATGTTAGCATATGACCAAAACAAGGAGGTTGAAGATGGCTCGACCGAAAAAGTACAGAATAGTGGAGTACACGCTTAAACCAACTGTTTTTACACCGAACAGAAAGACTTCATCGCACGTGGAACTCACGATAGACGAATTGGAAGCCATAAGGCTCGCCGATTTGGAAAAGATGTATCAAGAGGATGCCGCGGAGATCATGGGAATTTCGCGCCAAACTTTTGGAAGAATCGTCAAATCCGCGCACGCGAAAATAGCCGATGCGCTTGTGAACATAAAAGAGATAAGAACCGGTAAAGACGAAAAATGTAGAAATGTCAAGATCATGAAATGTGAAAGTTGTGGAAAGATATGGAAAGTGCCGGATGATTACGAAGAAAACGAATGTCCAGAATGTCATGCGAGAAATGTTCATATTCTGAAAAAATGAAAAAGTAGACGGAGGAGGAATTAAGATGAAGTTCGAGAAGCTTTTTTCGCCGATCAGGGTGGGAAGTTTGACGTTGAGAAACAGGATAATCTTTCCGCCAATTTCCACGAATTTGGCGAGCGTAAGCGGAGAAGTGACCGATAAACTCATCTACCATTACGCCAGAAGGGCAAAAGGTGGAGCGGCCCTTATAACCCTTGAAAACGCGTGTATAGATTATCCAGCCACCATGGAAGGCGCCACTCAACCACGTTTTGACGATAAAACGTTTGTTCCGGCTTTGAGCCATTTAACCGAGGAGATACACAAATACGGAGCTTTGGCTTTCGTCGAACTCACACATCAAGGATTGTTCGCTTCGCATTTACCCGCGATCGCGCCTTCGGATGTGTCTTTGAGACCGGATGGAGTGCATCCGCATGTTTTGACGAAAGAAGAAATAGAAGAGGTGGCCGATAAATTCGCGCGTGCCGCTCTCATAGCGAAGAAGGCCGGTTTTGATGGAGTTGAAATAGAAGCGGCTCATGGTTTACTCGTGAATGAATTTTTGTCTCCACTTGCAAACAAAAGGGAAGACGAATACGGTGGAAGTGTGGAAAACAGAACAAGGTTTGCAAAGCTCATTATAGATAAGATCAAAGAATTGTGTGGCCCAACTTACACCGTAACGGCGCGTCTCGGTGTGATCGACTACATCGATGGTGGGATAACGCCGGAAAAAGATGGAGTTGAAATAGCGAAAAAATTTGAAGAATACGGATACGCCGCCTTGCACGCGGACGTTGGATTTGGAAACAAAGAAAAAAGGCTCGAACCGATGGCATATCCGCAGGCGTGGAGATCCAATTTGGCCAAGATTTTAAAAGATGGAGGAGTTAACATTCCGGTGGTTGCCGTCGGAATGATAAGAGAGCCGGAAGTTGCCGAAAAGTTAATCGAAGACGATACCGCAGACATCGTTGCCCTTGGTAGGACGCTTATAGCCGATCCGGATTGGCCGGTAAAAGCCATGTACGGAAAAGAAAAAAGCATAAAAAAATGTGTAGGATGCTCTGAATGTATAGTTTCAAGACACGCAGCTGGCACTGCCATAAGATGCGGTGTTAATCCTAACGTTGGAAAGAACCGTGATTACGAGGTTATCGTTCCAGCCGCTAAGCCGAAAAAGGTTGTCGTTGTGGGAGGAGGACCTGCCGGATTGGAAGCCGCGAGAATCAGCGCTTTGAAAGGACACAAAGTCGTTCTTTTCGAAAAAGAAGATGAGATAGGTGGAGCGATAAGATTGGCGGCGATGCCGCCCGGTAAAGACAAACTTAGATGGCTTATAGAATACTACGAACACGAATTGAAAGAATTGAATGTGGATGTGAGAACTTCCACTTTTGCAGATAAAGATCTAGTCATGGCCGAAGAACCGGACGAGGTTATTCTCGCTTTAGGAGCCGATCCACTCGTTCCACCGATAAAAGGGATAGATGGGCCGAACGTTTTCACATACCCACAGGTTTTAGATGGAAAGAGTTTCTTCAATGAGAAGATCGTGGTTGGTGGCGGCGGTTTGGTGGGATGTGAAACGGCACTTCACTTGGCAAAAAAAGGTAACGATGTCACGATCGTCGAAATGCTGAATGATGTCGCCATAGGCATGGAGCCGATAAGCCGAAATTATCTTTTGAACGAATTAAAAGAAAGCGGTGTTAAGATATTGACTTCGGCGAAGATCAAAGAGTTGAAAGATAACGCCGTGATCTTCGAAAAAGACGGAATTTTGGAAGAAATGCCATTTGACGAATTCATCGTGGCGTTTGGAGGCAAACCGCGAAAATTTTCTGATTTGCCAGTACCCGTGCGTGTCGTTGGAGATGCGGTAAGGGTGGCAAAACTTGTGGAAGCGGTGAGAGACGGTTACGCCGCGGGAATAGAAATTTGAATTCCTCGTAGAGAAAAGAAACGATCCCGTTTTTTCTCCGCCATTTTGGCGGAGTTTTTTCAATAAGAGTGAAAAAATGTACGGCCTTTTTGGTACAATTCGCATTGAGAGTAAAATAAGATGTATCAAAGCTGATGAAAGGAAAGAGCATGTTGACGCTTTTCAAAAGCTTAAGACGTTTAAAAGATGAAAAACTTTTTTTAGCACTTTTGATACTTTTGTTCGCGTTTATCTCACTTCATGTTGATCTTTCAAACATGTGGAAATCTGTTGATTGGAAGACGATAACATCGTTGACCGGTTTACTCATCGTTTCAACGGCCATCAAAGAAAGTGGATTGTTTGCCAAAATCTCTTTGAGAATGGCGAAACGCCTTCACTCCGAAAGAACCCTTGCCGTCTTCTTGGTAACGATCTCGGCGATCTTTTCAATGTTTTTGACGAACGATATAACACTTTTCATAGTCGTTCCACTCACTTTGAGTTTGCAAGATTTTTTGGCAAACGATGTGAAGAAACTGGTGATCTTCGAAGCACTTGCGGTGAACGTTGGTTCAACGTTGAGTCCAATAGGAAATCCCCAGAATCTTTTTCTTTGGCACGAATGGAATGTGAGCTTTTTCGACTTCATCGTCAGACTTTTGCCGTTGGAGATTTCCATGATGGCCCTTTTCTTTCTTTTCACACTTTTCGTATTCAAAAAGAAAGCGTTGATGTTAACGGCTAAG
>CAZCZS010000105.1:0-4796 GCA_964503355.1 uncultured Mesoaciditoga sp. | reverse complement strand
GGCTCAACGGAACAGGTACGAAATTCACCTTGTAGTTCAAAGCGTAATATCCGAAATACGATCTCAGCATGTGGGCTATCTCTTCAATTTCGTTGATTCCATAACTACGCGCCGAATTTTCATCCACTTCCTGTAAGGATATGAAATCTCTCTCGTGTGAGACCACAAAATCCTTAATACCTTGCATGTTCTTCATAACCACATTTTTGTTTGGTGGCATGGACATCGTTCCCCCATCCATGAAAAAATCTTCCGACGCGTCCAATCCAGCGTAACCTATATTCCACGTTAAAACGGAAAACTCCTTAGGAACGTACGTTTCAAACGTTGCGGGGGTGCTTATAGCGCTTAACTCCATGACACTTGGTGGTGAATAAACCGTTATCGTGGAAAAAAGCAGAAAAGCCCCTAGCACGCCTAAAATTCCCATCAACGTGTAAACCACAATCTGACCCAACAGCTCCATTTTTCATCCTTCCTTCCTTTTAGTTGACGTACAAAGATCATAACTCATAAGGCCTATATTGTCAAAAAAAAGAAAAAATGATACAATTGTAACACGTTAAGGTTTCAAAAATCTTATTTTAAAAGGAGGGAGTTAGATGTTAAGAAAGGGAACCGTTTTGGCCGTTCTACTTGTCATGGCGATCAGTTTGTTCGCCGCAACGGCTTTTCAGGTTTCAAATCCGTCACAGCTTATAGGCGGTCCGGCAGCCGCAGGCCGTGTTGGTGACTACATTTTACAAAACGCCGCAATTAAGGTTTTGATAGGTGCGAAGGACAATTTCCACGGATACATGAAAAGTGGAGGAAACATTTTGGACGCTTCGCTCGCCAACGAAAGTAACGATCTTTTCGACGAAGTACATACCTATTACGGTTGGCCAAAACAAGCGATTTACACGAAGATATTCATAAAAGACGACGGGAAGAAAAGTGGCAACGCCATAATAGAAGCGGTTGGATATAAAAATGATATGCCATTCGTGAAGATGGATACGCAGTACATCCTCAGCGGAAATTCAAATTACGTCGTTATTAGAACCACTCTTACGAACACCTCTACCAAAGATGCTGGTCCTTTTGTATTTGGGGACGCCGCCTTCTTTGGGTATGCACGTCCATTCCTTTACGGAAATGGATTCTCGTTCAAAAACTTCAATTCTCCACTCGTTGCCGGGGTAGGCGATGGAGTTTCATACGGATTCACAACTACCCAAGTTGATCCCAAAACTGGAAAGATGAGACCTGTTCACATAGCTTACATCTACAGCGATCCTGAAATTCTTCCAAAAACCGTTTTGAAAGCCGGACAGTCCATAACCTATGAAAGAGAGTTCATAGTTGCTCCAACTTTGGCTGATGTTGAAAAAACGGTTTTTGATCTTAGAGACATCCCTTATTCCGTTGTAAAGGGCAAAATGATCGACACGTTTGGGAACACCGTTCCTTTCTTAAAACTTGTCGTAAAAGATGAAAAAGGTTTAACTGTCAGCGAAACTGAGACAAATGCGGCTGGAGAATACACCCTTTATCTCGAAAATGGAAATTACACTTTGGATGTCGACCAAGCCGGTTACGTTATGCCCGCCAAATCTTTCACGGTTACAACAAGTGGAAATCTTCCAACTTTTGTCGTAAATTACGTTAAAAAGAATGCTTTCGTATGGCCAATTTACCTTACGAATGTTTCAACCAATTCCATCTTCGTGAATCTTAAAACGTTACTTCCATCTCAGGTAACGGTTAAATACGCCAAAAGTGCTGATTACGCAAAAAATGAAAGCTTCACAGAATCAGTTTCGGAAAGCGCCCCAAAAGTTTATCATCACGTAAGACTCACGAATTTGGAACCCAACACGAAATACACTTATATGGTCATATCCAAAGATCCTCTAACCGGTACGATGTCTTCAAAGGTTTTCTCTTTTACCACTATGCCGGTAGACGACTCTTTGACCGATTTTTCGTTTGTGGTCTATGGAGACACAAGAACGTTCCAGCTTAGAAACAAACTTGTTTGCGATGCCATTTTGAAAGATCCAAGCCACCCAAGACTTGTTTTCAACATCGGTGATTTAACGATGGATGGAAGGGTTTTGGCCAATTGGGATAGATTCTTCTGGGCGATTCATGACTTGGCCGCAAATGTGCCTTACTATCCAATACTTGGAAATCACGAATACAATTCTTCTTATTTCTACGACGCATTCCCACTTCCAAAAGGTGGAGGAACGGATCAAGAAGAATGGTACAGTTTCAATTACGGTCCAGTACATTTCGCGGTTTTGGACGCGGATGTCATACTCATGGAAAGGGATCCAGCCAAGATGCAAGAACAAACCAATTGGCTTATCAAGGATCTTAAAGCCAACAAAAACGCGAAATTCAAAGTGGTCATCTTCCACCAGCCTTTCTGGACGAACACGACAAGTGAAACCGGAAACCCAGAATTGGTAAAATATTGGAAAGATGTTTTCGAAAAATACGGAGTGAACATAGTGTTCAACGGTCACTATCACGCTTACGAGCGTTTCGTGGTGAATGGTGTCACGTACGTTACGACCGCTGGTGGAGGAGCTCCGATGTATCAGTTGAAACCCAAAAACAAATGGTGGCCTTTCACCGTCAAATCTATAGCCAATATCCATCATTACACGGTAATACACGTCGAAGGAAACAAAATGGTCGTAACGGTTAAGGGTGTCTTGAAACAGCTTAACGACAAAGACGAAAACGCCTTTAAACCTTACTCTGGAATTTTGGATCAATTCACCATAGAATCTCATTGATCAAAAGTGCGTTGAAAGCAAAGGGGCCAAAAGGCCCTTTTGTTTTTCCAAAGTAAAAATTGTAAAATATGAAGTACAAAAGAAAAAAATTCAACGGGGAGATTAAATGCGCACATATGTAAAAAAGTCGAAAAAAAGAGACGTTTTTTTGATATTATCTATAATTTTGTTGAACATCATCTACGCTATCATTCTTTTAAGAGGACATTTTGAGGTCATAAACGATTATACGCTCTTCATTCTCTTATCTCTCACTGCATACGTGATGGGATCATTTGCCGTGGCGTCCTTTTCGGACACGTTTAAAGTGGTACCACATTTCTTTGCCATATTTCCAATGCTTTTCCTTTTTGATCCGCTTTCTACATCTGTTGTGGCGTACTTAAGTACACTGTTCACATACAGAAAAAATTACGGTTTACGCCCTCGCTTGTATGGAAGTGTCCAGTATGCCATTTCATATTACTTGGCAGGTGTGTTCATTCAAGAATTGGGTCATACGTGGTATAGCGTGATCTGTGCCTTGATAGTCTTTAAGGTGTCAAACTCGTTGTTGGTGGATTTGCTTTACGATTATCTTAGAGGATATTTTAAGGGTTTAAAAAACACGATGAATGGCTTTTTCTTGGAATTATCTTTTTTTTCGTTAACGTTGCCAATGGTAATGGTTTTCCCATTTGCCGATCATAATAGAACGTTACAGTTTTTTTTGATATACACTCTTGTATTTCCTCCGATATTTGTAAAATTTCTTTCCATTCAGAATAAGGCCAATCGTGAGTTGAAAGAAGAGAAAGAGAAGCTTTCTCAAAGCTTGAAAAAGTTGAAAAGAATTTTAGAGGTTTCTCAAATGTTGAAGGTAAACATGTCTCTCGATGAACTCATGATGAGAGTGGCTAATATAATTCACGAAGATCTTGGCTGGGAATACGTGTTGGTAAGTGTGATAACACCAGACGGAAAGATAAACAGAATAGCATACGCTGGTATCGATGAGAAAGAGTTCGAAAGGTTGAAAAAAAATCCACCTTCTTTGGACTTCATAAAGTCTCTTATGAAGGAAGAATACAGAATTTCACATTCCTATTTTATTCCAGAAGAGGCAAAAGAGGTGCTCCCTACTGATTCATCTTTTGTAGGTGAATACGAAAAGGCTCAGAATGAAGACGATTGGCGAGATATGGATTTGCTGTGGGTTCCGATAACGGATAGAACCGGAAAAATGGTCGCTTTGATTTCTCCTGACAAACCAAGAAATAAAAAAAGACCAACCTTGGAAGACATAACGATATTGGAAATATTCGCAAATGAGGTTTTCATAGCTTTAGAAAATTCAACGGAATTCGAAAAGATTCAAGAAAAGGCCATCCGAGATGGTCAAACAGGGCTTTACAATCATACGGAGTTTTACAACAAATTAGAAGGAGTCATAAAGAGAGATGAAAAATTCTGTCTTGTCATGATAGACATAGATGATTTCAAACTCGTTAACGACACCTACGGTCATCAGATGGGCGATGAGGTTATAAAATACATCTCCGACACGATAAAACGTTCCATAAGACATGGAGATATAGCCGCTAGGTACGGAGGAGAAGAATTCGCAATAATCCTTAAAGGCATAGGAAAGAGAACCGCGAAGACGATAGCGGAAAGATTAAGAGTATCCGTAGGAGGAGGAAAATCACCGGTAAAAGTCACGATAAGCGTTGGGATAGCCTGTTATCCAAGTGATGCAAGCACTTCCACAGAAATTGTTATGAAAGCCGACAAAGCTTTGTACACGGCTAAAATACGGGGAAAAAACATGGTCGTCGTGGCTCAAAGCACAAACGACAAAAGAAAGACTTGACAAAACCCATGCTTTTAGGGTAAGATATGCTTGTCTGAACGATGTTGCCCTCATCGTCTAGTGGTCTAGGACACCGGCCTTTCACGCCGGCGGCTGGGGTTCGAATCCCCATGAGGGCGCCAAGGATTGGGGACATAGCTCAGTGGGAGAGC
>CAZCZS010000104.1:0-4822 GCA_964503355.1 uncultured Mesoaciditoga sp. | reverse complement strand
ACCGGTTTTAAAAGCGTTTACGAGGGCCATTTTCTTGTAGCTCACCGCTATTTTTTCCTTGTTGAATAGACGATCGTAAAGCTCAGCGGCTTCAAGCGTGCCTTTGGTTGTCACGATCGGGATTCCATCTAATTGTGGGATTTCACCATCGTTGAACGCGGCATTAAATGAATCAAAGAAATAAGAAGCAACGCTGTTCAAAAGTATGCCTATGTAACCGTGAGATTTTATCCTTTGAGCGATATTTTCCAAATCGTTCAGAGTCCATTTGGTGGATGGACTTGGAAGCGAAATACCGACCTTTTTAAACACATCCTTGTTTATGTAGATAACTTGAACGTCTCCGTAATACGGATAAGCGTAAAGATCGTCGTTCATCGTAAAAGCATCACGAAAGCGTTCAGCAACATTTTTAACTTCAACGCTTTGAATCTTCTTGGCATCCACCAATATTCCAATGTAATCGTTTCTCACCAACGCTATATCCGGAAACGTTCCGTTAGCGGCCAAAGTGATGCGCAATTTCTGTATCATCCTCGGAACGTAAACGACGTTCACATGAACGTCGGGATGTGCTTTTTCGAATCCTTTAACGATTGACAAGAACTCATTTTGCCCTTCCCAACTGAACCAAACACTTATGGTACTAGCGAAAGTTACAAAAGACAACACCATCACAACAAGGAACACGATAAGTGACTTTTTCAACCTTTTCACCGTCCTTTTTGTAAGATTCTTTGGTATTATACCACGCGATTTTCTGTTTGTGATTTATTTCCTTATAGAATGGCAAACGATTTTATCAAATTGTGAGGGTAACGAAAAAGAGATAAAGTGTAACGAAGTCCATTGAAAAGGGCATGAATGTTGAAAAGTAAATAATTAACTCGCGTAAGATGATTTGAACAAATTAACTTCGGTCTTTCAAACACTCCTCAACGTCATGCCGGGCTACGACCTATTGATGAGAGTCTTTGACCTTAACGTCATTGCGGGCTTGACCCGCAATCCCGTCTTTTTGAAGGATGAGATCCTGAATCAAGTTCAGGATGACCTTCTTTATGAAATGAGAATGAGATCCCGACTCAGATCTGGGACGACCTAATGACCTTCGGTTGGTATGACATGACAGAAAGAGAAGATCCAAGATGACATCTTCAAAAAATTCCCTTATCCCTTCCCTTGGAAAGCGATTTATCCTTGTTCGAAAGCCATTGGCTTGTAAAGTTGATGCATGACTTGAGCAAGTTAACAATCGCTGCATCGTTTTTCCCCATCCGTTTTCCACTTGTTAAATAATCCCGCTTACAAGAAACGCCACCAAATTTCCAAGAAGCGAAAACACGTATAAAGTTATGCTCTTGGTAACCACAGAGGTTAAAGCGGCGTTTGAAGCCATTACAGCAGGCATGTTTCCAACGCGTTGAAGTAGATAATTTCCAGCCCAAACGTAAAAAACGGTTGCTATAACGGCACCTTCCAAATTTGAGAAGAATCCTATTCTAAAATCACTCGTGGCTATTATCACAGAAAATCCCAAAATTGAGGTCAACAGATAAAGACTCCATGTGGGAAAAACGGAAAAGGGTGAAAGTAAAAAGGAGAGTTCTATCAAAAAAAATGGAACTGAAAAGATGACCGACCATAGCGCCAACGCTCTCAAAGTCGACTTCATTTAAACGCCTCCCTCACGTATCCACTGAAGAGTGGAACGCTTCTCATATCATTTTTTCCTTGAACTACGTGAATTTCAACGTAAGCTTTGTAACTCATTTTTTTCTTCCCGAGGTATTTCAAAAGGTTCACCATTTGATCACCTGAAAAATTTATGGTGGTTTTGTAGCGAAATTTTCCCCTTTCAAAACTACCCATCATATCCTGAGCTCCAACTATCGGATGATAGCCGAGATCCACTTTTCCAATCGTCAGCAAAAATTGTATTCCTGAAACGAAAGCATGAACATCTTTTTCATTCGTACTTAAATTGAAGAGAAAATCCACGTCAACAGACGTGGCCGTTTTATGTAAGGCTGTCACGCTAACGTCCAAATTCAACCCTTTCATGAAGAGTGTGTAAGAGTTAAAGCGCACAATTTGTATTACAAGATTTACCGCTATCAAAGCCGAGATCCCTATTAAAAAGCCACTCCTTTTCAATAATGATTTCAATTTTTCCACCTCTTTTTGAGAAGAAGAACACGTTCGTCAATTTCATAACTTTTTTGAACGCGTGAACGCTTAAGCGTTTAATTCAGCTTATGTTTTGGCGTTATCTTTACAATTCCCCGCTTTTAAAAGCGGGGAATTGTATGCTATTTTCCTTCTTTTTCATACAAAAAACACGCGACTTTGTGTCCGTTTCCAACATCGTAAAGTGGCGGTTCCTCATTAGAACATCTTTCCATGGCAAAAGGACATCTATCGTGGAATCTACAGGCTTTCGGAGGATCTATAGCCTTACCTATTCCGCCTTTTATCTGAAGGGATTTTCTTTTGAATTCCGGATCGGGAACGGGCACAGCCGATATCAACGCTTTGGTGTATGGATGAAGTGGATTTTGAATAACCTCTTCCGTGTCGCCGTATTCGACCATTCTTCCCAAATACATAACCGCTATGTAATTCGTCATGTAACGCGCGACGGCGAGATCGTGAGTTATGTAGATGAAAGTCATATGCATATCGGATATCAAATCCATCATCAAAGTCATGACCTGCGTCCTTATGGAAACGTCAAGCATGGATGTTGGTTCATCTGCAACCACAAATTCGGGATTCATAACCAAAGCGCGCGCTATGGCCACACGTTGTCTTTGCCCTCCACTTAACTCGTGTGGATATCTCCAAAGAAACGCGTCCGGTGGAGAAATTCCAACTCTCTTCAAGATTTCCATTACCCGTTCTTCCCTTTGTTTTAAGCTCCCTTCATTTTGGATGTTCATCGGTTCTGAAACTATGTCGAATATCGTTTTTCTGGGATTTAACGATTCGAACGGATCTTGAAATATCATTTGACTTCTGCTGTGAAACCATTTTCTTTCTTGAGCGCTTTTCAGATGTGTGACGTCTTTTCCCAAAAACGTTATCTTTCCATCCGTCGGCTCGTACAACCTTAAAAGCGTTTTACCCGTCGTCGTCTTTCCACAACCTGATTCTCCCACGAGACCCAACACTTCTCCTCTTTTTATCTCGAAATTCAAATCATCCACAGCGTGTAAAAAACTCTTAGCCTTGGCAAATGGATTCTTACGCAAGGGAAAGAATTTTTTAAGATGTTCAACTTTAAGAACTACATCCGTTTTAGCTATAGTTTCAACTTCAGCCATTAACGCTCACCTGCTTTCTGAGGTTCTGAGGATGGAAGCACGCAACGTAATGATTCGGCTCTATCTCTTCATACGTTGGCATCTTTTCCCAACATTCTTTGGTTGCAAATGGACATCGTGGAGCGAATCTGCAATGATCGGGTGCGTTCAAAAGATTCGGCGGTTCTCCAGGAATCGTCACCAATTTCTTTTTCTCTCCGTGAATGGATGGAAATGATGACATCAATCCAACGGTGTAAGGATGAGCTGGCCTTTTGAAGATCGTAACCGCATCAGAAAGTTCAACTATCTTTCCAGCGTACATTATGGCTATTTTTTCAGCAACTTCCGCTATTACCGCTATATCATGGGAAATGTATATCATGGACATGTTAAGCTTTTTTTGAATTCTCGATAGCTCTTTAAGTATCATGTCTTGAACTATGACGTCCAAAGCGGTGGTGGGTTCGTCGGCTATTATCATATCCGGATTGCACGCCAAACTCATGGCTATAACCGCCCTTTGCTTCATTCCTCCGGAGTATTCATGAGGGTAATTATCCATTCTTTTTGGATCTAATCCGACCAATTTGTAAAGCTCTGCCACCCGTTCTCTGGCTTCTTCAAATGTTACATCTGGCTCATGGGCCAGTATCGCTTCGATTATCTGATCGCCAACTTTGTAAACGGGATTTAAAGAGTTCATGGCAGCTTGGAATATCATGGCGATGCCCGCCCATCTGATCTTGTTCATCTCTTCTTCGCTGATATTTACGATGTTTTTGCCCTTAAACAATATCTGGCCACCAACTATTTCCGCATTTTCCGCGAGCAATCTCATAATTGACATGGATACGGACGTTTTGCCGCAGCCGGACTCCCCAACTAAACCCATCGACTCACCTTGATTGAGAACGAAGGATATTCCATCCGCTGCTTTTACGATACCCTGCTTGGTGTTGTAATACATCTTCAAATCTTTGAGTTCTAACACTGCACTCATGACGGCTCACCTTCTCCTCAATCTTGGATTCACGACCTCATCAAGTCCGCGGCCTATGAAGTAAAACGCCCCACACAACAACGTGATCGCGGCACCTGGCGGAAGCCACAACCACCAATAATGTCCTATGTTGCTACCAACTATGTATCCCGCTGTATCCGCCGTGTATATCATCAATCCCCACGACATTCTTATGTTCAACAATCCAAAGAAGGATAGAACCGCCTCGGAAAAGATCGCACCCGTGACGTTGAACATCATGTACAAAAAGGACAACGGCATGACGTTCGGAATTATGTGGTTTACTATCAAATAAGGGTTACTCGCTCCGGATATTTTTGCCGATTCTATAAAAGGTTTAACTTTCACTATCATGGCTTGAGAACGTAAGACTATGGTTATTCCGCCAAATCCGGATATCAACCCTATTATCAACGCCAATCTGAGAAGATCGATTTGGATCATCCCACTCAAAACTATCAAAAACGGGATAAACGGAAAGAGTAAAACCAAG
>CAZCZS010000103.1:0-5005 GCA_964503355.1 uncultured Mesoaciditoga sp. | reverse complement strand
GAACCCAAAAAATGGACAAATTATAGCGATGGCAAATTATCCAACTTTTGATCCGTTGAAATGCCAGCAAAGTCATAAAGGTTATTCCAACCGAATTTGTCTCTCAAAACATCGAATCCGAATAGCGTGTAGGTGGCGCTTATCGTGCTTGAAGCGCTTGAAAGAGATGCCATTGGTATGATTCCACTCGCGAACGTTTGAAGTGGAGGAGAATAAGGTTTTGAAATTTTGTCAACGCTTAGATAAATCTCGGTAAGGTTCAAATCATCTTGATAAGGTGTGTCATCCCATTTGAAGCCGTTTATTTCTTTAGATGTGGACATCCATCTATCCAAAACGAAGAGGTTGTATCCATCTTTTGTGTAAGCAGTGTAGAAAAGTTTGTCTCCAACGACAAGTGGAGCGAAAGCACCTAATTCGACGTTCGTGACTTGATAGAACTTCTTTTCAACGGTATCGAAAGCGTAAATGTTGAACACGCCGTCTTTTTCCGGTTTGGCAGCTGAAAAGAGAATGTACCTTCCATCTTTCGTGATAAACGGATCCATCTTCAAGAAATTTCCACTTATCAGGCGAACGATTTTGCCGTTGGAAAGTTCGTACACGTCTTCAGCGCCTTTGGAACTCGCACAAAAATAGACGTCATTTTCATGCGTGGTCAAGGATGTTATCACCATGGGTGATGAGTGCATCAAGGTTTCAAACGTTTCGTCTTTCAAGTCGTATTTCTTTATTGAGTAAAGTCCGCCATCTTCTTGAGAGTAGACTATTTCATCCTCTGAAATCCACGACACTTCCAACGGATTTTTCATCGGAAGTCTCGACAACGTCCGATTTTTGAGATCGAGAATGAAACAGACGCTTCGATTCACGAAACCACCATCTTGAGGAACAAATCTGACGAAGGCGAGTTTTCGTCCATCCGGTGAAACTGACATACTCGTGATGTAACCACCTTGATAGAGGAATCCTCCCAACGAATACACATCGGCTATCGAAGAATTCGAAAGCGCGTATTTTTTGATTCGTGGCACGTCGTTCGGATTTTCCGAATAGTAAAATATCGCGTTGTTCGATGATGTGTCCGAAAAGGCCGTCCATCTTCCATCGTGCGTCAGTTGAATTCCCTCTATTTTCGTTCCAACTTTTGAAATCTGAGAATCGACGTCTTTTTTCGTTTCCGTCAACCAATTTTTCACCAATTTTCCAAAAGAAATCTTGGTGGCTTTTTCAAAGGCGTACGATACTCCCAAAGCGTGATGAGACCAAAGCACGTTTAAGGCTTTTTTCAACGTCGAGTCGCTGTAAACGGATGAGACGTATCTTATGAAACTTCCTCCGACGATGTACGGAGCGCCTATGGGATACCATCCGTTGGAATTGTAAGTTGCGGCTCCTCCAAAACCGTTGAGCCTCTTCGCCAACACCAATCCTTTTAAGTACATTTCGAAGAGTGGATCGTTGAGACGCCCATCGTTGCCGTTGAAATGTGTTTCCGAATATTGTGCCAAACCTTCTTGAATGTAAGCCGGTATAAAAGCCGAATTGTAAATCGTGGAGAGTGGATTGCCGTAGACCCTCATTTGAGGAGAACCACCCATTTGAGTTAACAGTATATGTGTCAGTTCATGACTAAAAACGAAGTCGACCCACGATTTGAAATCCAAAGAAAAGAATCCCCTTTGAGAGGAGTTCAAGAAGATGTATATGACGTTGTCCACCGGATCCGCGAGAGAATTGACGATGTTCGTGTCGTTTTCAAAAACCACAGTCAGTTTGGAAAATGGTTGAACGTTGTAGAACGACGTGATTTCGTCGTAGAGTTCATCACAATCTTGGAGAAATTGGTAAACTGCCCATTCGCTTGATGGTTCGTACACGACGTTCAGATATTTCGTTGAAACGACCTTGTACTTGACATCAGGGTTCGAAAAAACGGGAACAAAAGGATTCATGCCGGCGTACGAAATCACCGCGATTGAAAATAAAAATAGAAAAAGCGTTACCGATCGTTTCAACATGAATTTCATTTTTCTCACTTCCTCATCTTACGTTCAAAATGATCTCCAATTTCTTGCTTTCATTTGGAGATAAGACAAACTTCCAGCTGGGAGTAAGAGATGTTCCCTGGTAAACTTTTTCAAAGCCTCCTTCGGAGTAGGAAACCGTGTATATTGGATAAACGAAAAATGTTCCTTCTTCGCTCAGTGTTAATTCAACATCCACTCCCTCGTATTCGGAACGTATCTCCACTTTCTCTGATGTGAATTCGCCAGTGTAAGCGGCGTGATGTTTTTCGCCGGCCCATTTCAAGTATCTGTCGTCGGCTTGAGGGGCTAAAAGGTTGTAAGTCATTTCGCTTGCAAAGTGAAGAGGAATCTTTTCGTTAGAATCGTTTGTTATCGTGTAGAAAACTCTCAAAGCTTTTTTTTCGAGTTTGAAGATCTTCTCAACCGTCACGGGCATCCACTTCGATCCGATCCACACATGTCCGTGTCTTATGAAAGTGTTTTCATTGACGATCTTGTAGGCTTGATTGACGAAATCTCCCTGTTCTGGATACTTTGAAACCGAATATCCTTTGAGATCGAAGTTCTTTCCGAAAAAGTGATCCATGTACGAGAATCTTTCGTACCAATCAACGCTTACGTATCTTTGCAGACCCTCTTCTTTTGTCAAAACAACATCGTGTATGGTTTTCGATTCTCCCGATTTTTCCAGTTGCTCTTGCGTAATGGCTTTGGAAATCCATTCGTGATAAACTTCGTACCTTCTGGTCAACGAGTTGATAAGGTTGAAGGATATTTTTTTAAGATCTATTTCCAAAACTCTTGCACCGTAATCCGCGTCGACGACAAGGCCAAGGTTATCATTTTTCAGTATCACCTCGTCGAATCCATCTTTATCGTAATCCAAGATCTGAACTTCCTCTTTTTTCAACTTATCGACGGCGTTTTCCGCTTTTATGAGATGCTCGTAGACGGCGGCTCTAAGATGCGGAAGGTACAAACCACCGAAAACACCGTGCCAATAAACGTCGTTACATTGTCCCTTCCAATATTCGTCCATCACTTCGGCCGGAATTTTCAAGTCTTTCATTCTTTCGTGAATGTGAAGAAATTTTTTATGCATGAGGTTGGATTCAGTGTACTTCGCAAGGAACGTTCTCCACATCCCGCCCTTCAAGAACATTTCCATCGATTCGTACCTTTTTTCTTTCTTCAAAGAAGAGATCAACGACTCAAAATCCGCTTTCGCTCTCGTGGGAAGAGCCCATTCCATCATCTCGCTGTAAGATGAAATCGGTAGATAAACCCTCCCTTTTGGCGGAACTTTATCAACGTATTCTGCGAAATTTGAAACGTTCAACCACTCCGAGTTGTTTTCGATTTGCGTGAAAAATTCATCTAACCATCCTTGCTTGTAAACCCTATCGTAAGTGCCGGGCCACACTCCAAATTTTTCCCCATCATCGAACATGACCAAAGAATTATTTCCGTCTGGTGTGGTCATACTCTTCAGAAATTCGATCGTCTCTTTGACTTCTTCGAACGGGATGAGATATCTCAGTTTTTTGGAGATCGGAAAGACTTTCAACGTGTATCCTTCTTCTTCCGTGATGAAGTAACCGTTGAGATCTTCTTCGTAATATCCAGCGTTTTTAAAATGATTGTCATCCACGACGACGTATTCAACCCCCGCCAAGGCCAAAGATTTCGCTATCTGTGGTTCCCACACACGTTCAGCCAGCCACATACCGCGCGGCTTCTTTCCAAACAATTTTTTCACGTATTCTGAAAGCTTTTTTATCTGACCTATTCTGTCATCTTCCGGAATGATGGGGATTATAGGTTCGTAAAAGCCGCCGGTGAAGATCTCAACCTGCCCATTTTGAACCAAATTTCGTATCTTGTCGATGTAATCGGGATGAGATTTCTCAATTTTTTCAAGTAACCAGCCCGTGAAATGAATCGCCATCTTCATTTTTGGATGTTTTTCGAGTACATCCACGAATGGCTTGTACGATTTTTCAAAGGCATCTTCCAACACGAAGTCGAAATTTCCGACTGGTTGGTGATTGTGTATTCCAAAAAGAAAGTTTATCTTTTCCATTGGCAACCTCCTGCCTAACGTCTTTTCCTTTTTGAATTGTTTCTCTTCACATGTTTGTACTTTATCACGTACGTGTAAGGAATGGGATTGTCGTATGATATGTTTATGGAAATTTTGAGATCTTTTGAAATTTTCTGAATCTTCTTCTCTTCAACAAACGCTTTCAACGCTTCGTGCGCGCTAACTTCAACGGCGTTTATGAATTTTCCTTCTTCCAAATTCTCCAACTCGTGCATGAGATTTCTCGCCTGATGAATGGGAGATAGAACCACTCCTTTTCCTCCACAAACCGGGCACTTCATTTCGTAAAATTCCCTTAAAGGAGGAGATGTTCTCTTGCGCGTCATCTCCAAAAGTCCCAATTTGGAAAATTCAACTATGGATGTTTTGACCTTGTCCTTTTTCAGCTCTTCTTCGAGAACGTGCATGACCAACTGTCTTTCGGACTCGTTTGCCATATCTATGAAATCCACTATTATGATTCCGCTTTCATTTCTCAATCTCAACTGTCTTGGAATCTCTTTGGCACTTTCGATGTTGGTTTTCAATATGAGATCTTCCGAATCGATACCGGATGTGTTCGAACCGCTGTTGACGTCTATAACCAAAAGGGCTTCCGTAGCATCGAAATAAAGCACTCCTCCGCTTGGTAGTTTCACCACCCTTGAAAGCGATTCCATCATCTGCTTTTCAACGCCCATCTTTCTGAAAGCGTCACCTTTTATCAAACGAATTATCGGTTTGTGTTTTGGTTTGTACGTTTCAACGACCTTTTGTATCAGCTCGTAAGTTTTCTCATCGTCCGTTATTATCTCATCAACGGTGTCGTCCAATCTTTCTCTTAATATGTATTCCAAAACTCCCGGATCTTCGTACAAAACTTGTGGTTTTC
>CAZCZS010000102.1:0-5090 GCA_964503355.1 uncultured Mesoaciditoga sp. | reverse complement strand
TTTTATCGACGATGACTCTCACGTGGAACGCTTTTGCCAAAAGTGTTTCACCTTTTTTCGCCGTGATTTCGAATGAAAGCTTCCTTTTTCCCCGTTCCTTAAGTGTCGATTCGATCATAACTTCGTCTCCAATGAAAGCGGGGGCGAGATGATCTAACTCAACGTGAGCGCCCACCGTCGTTTCATGATCATCTAAAAATTTTTTTGAAAGTTTTGCAGATGCCTCTTCCATCCATGCGAGAACGGTGGGAGTGGAAAGCACTTCCACTTCTCCACTTTTCAAATTCGTAGCGCAATCCTGGCCTGAAACCACTTTTTTTAAAACGAGTTTTTCCACTTTTTCACCATCCCTCCTATTCTTTTAACCATTCCATTCCAAATCCGCACATTCCGGGTCCAACATGCGTGGTTATCACTTTTCCGGTTCTGTGAAAAGATTCATCCACAACATCGTAGTGTTCTTTCAATTTTTCCAACAATTCTTTAGCTTCGTTTTCCGCGTCAGCGTGAATCATGGCCACTCTTACTTTGCTGTGAAAGGGAATTTCCTCTTTAACCCTTTCTATCAGCAATTCGTATGCCTTTGATTTACCTCGAACTTTGTCAAAAGGAATCATTTCTCCTTCGTAATTTATCCATAATCCTACCTTTATCTTGAACATCGTTCCTAAAAATCCCTGAAATTTTGAAACGCGTCCACCCCGCACCAAATAATTGAAATCTGAAACGTAAAAAAGCGCTTGAAATCTCTTTGAATTCCTTTCGTTTTGAAGTGTTTGAACGATCTCTTTCGGCGTTTTTCCTTCATCTGCCAGTTCTCTCGCCCTTCTCACGATAAGGGCGTTGACACTTGAAGCCAATTTGGTATCGAAAACTTCAACTGGAATTCCAGCTTCCTTTGCAGCGGTTGAAGCGGAATTCGCGGTTCCGGACATCTTCGAAGAGAGCGTTATAACCACCACTCCGTCATAACCAGCTTGCTCCGCGCTCCTGTACTTTTGAAGAAATTCGAATACCGTTGGTTGGGAAGTTTTTGGTATCTCATTTGCCTTCTTAAGTCTTTCATAAAAATCCATCAAAGCTTGGGGTTCTCTCTCATCATCTTCAGAAGTTCCGTCAGACCATACCACTTTTAAAGGAACAAGATCGGCATCGAATTTCTTCAACCATTCTTTTTTTATATCTGCCGTGCTATCCACAAGAATTTTTATCTTCATCGCGTCTAAGCGCACGATAATCTCACCTTCACTTGGTGAAGAGGAATGCGCTTATTCCTCCCTTCCAATTCTTTACACGAGTCTTTTTAAGGGTTATGGAATTATTATTCTACCATTTTATACTGATTTTACCATAAAAAAGCGTTGATCTTAACCGATCAACGCTTTACAAGACGGTTGTTTTGATAAAGTCTGTTAAAGCAGATCATCAAAATTCATCTTTTTGATATCTTTCCACGATCTCTATGGAATTCTTCATATCCATGATCGAAATGGAATTTTCCGTGTATTTATCAGGGCAAAAAGCGTTAAAACCCTCTTCCAATTCCGTTTCATAAATTCCTTTGTTAGTCACGATGGAAAAAAGATAGCCTTTTCCTTGGCGTTTTATCGTTATAGACAATGGGTGACGAAAAAAACTTGTGGAATTTTCAGTGTGAACTACCACAAAATTCGGACGATGAGTTGACAACCAAGCGGCGAAATACTCTCTGGATTTTTCCCCCATATTTTACCTCATTTCCTTAAAAATTCAGGGCGGAATTTCGCGTCCGCCCTAAAATTTTACCACATTTAACCTCTCAAATGAATTTCATCCTTTTCATCCTTGAGCAGCAAGTTTCTTGTAAGTTTCATAGCGTTCTCTGGCATCTTCTTCAGCTTTTTTGTAAAGTTCTTCGGCTTCGTCCGGGAATTCTATCTTCAAAGAAGCGAATCTCACCTCACTCATCAAGAAATCTCTGAACGATTCAGTTGGTTCTTTAGAATCCAATATGAATGGGTTCTTTCCTTCTTTTTTCAAAAGAGGGTTGTATCTGTAAAGATGCCAGTAACCCGCTTTTACCGCTCTCTTCTCTTGCTCCTGCGTTTTGTTCATGCCAGCTTTGATGCCGTGAGCTATACAGGGAGCGTAGGCTATTATGAGAGATGGACCATGATACTTTTCAGCTTCCGTCATCGCTTTTACAAGCTGATTGTTATCGGCACCCATGGCAACTTGCGCGACGTAAACGTAACCGTAAGCCATTGCCATAAGTCCCAGATCCTTTTTCTTCGTCTTTTTACCGGAGGCCGCGAATTTGGCGATGGCAGCTTCAGGTGTTGCTTTTGAAGATTGTCCGCCGGTGTTGGAATAAACTTCCGTATCCAACACCAACACGTTTATATCTTCACCGGATGCGAGCACGTGATCCAAGCCACCGTAACCTATATCGTAAGCCCATCCATCTCCGCCGATGGCCCATATGGACTTTTTGATGAGCATATCTTTTCTTTCTCCGATCATCTTCAATATCTCTTTTGCTCTTTCATCGGAGACATCTCTGTTCAAAACCTTGAGTATTTCCAGCGTTGCCGCTTTGGACGCCGCAGCGTCTTCTCTTCCTTCTATCCACGCTTGGAACGGTGCCTTCATATCTTGTGGGATGTTCAAAGATAGCAATTCTTTCATGAGTTCTTCAAGCCTATCTCTTATTTGTCTAACCGCTATCGCCATTCCAAGACCGTATTCTGCGTTGTCTTCGAAGAGTGAGTTGGCCCAAGCTGGACCGTATCCCTTTGAGTTCGTGGTGTAAGGTGTGGAAGGCGCCGAAGCTCCCCATATAGAAGAACAACCCGTCGCGTTGGCTATTATCATCCTATCTCCAAAAAGTTGAGTGGCAAGCTTTACGTAAGGTGTCTCACCGCAGCCGGCACAGGCGCCTGAGAATTCCATAAGAGGTTTAACGAATTGACTTCCTTTAACCGTTTCAATTGGCATAGGAGTTTTTTCGGAAACCTCATTTATGGCAAAGTTCCAATTTTCTATCTCTTTTTCCTGCGTCTGAAGCGGTTTCATCACAAGTGCCTTACCGGGTGCAGGACATACGTCAGCACATACGCCACAACCGGTACAATCGAGAGGAGAAACCTGAATTCTGTATTTCAAGTTTTCCAGGCCCTTTCCAATCGCTTTCTTGGTAACGAAATCCGCCGGAGCTTTGGAAGCTTCTTCTTCGTTTAACAAGAAGGGTCTTATGACAGCATGTGGACAGGCAAATGCACACATGTTACACTGGATACATTTGCTCACATCCCACTCGGGAACCATTACCGCGACTCCCCTCTTTTCGTAAGCGGCCAATCCGTTTGGAAATTCTCCATTTTCTCTTCCAACAAAAGCTGAAACTGGAAGTTTGTCTCCTTCAAGTCTATTTATCACATCTGCTACTTTTTTGACGAAATCCGGTTTATTTTCATCCGTTTTTTGTTCTTCTTTCTCTTCAACGTTCTTCCAAGATTCAGGGACGTTCACTTTAACGAGGGCGTTTATTCCTCGATCAACCGCCTCGTAATTCATCTTAACGACATCTTCACCTTTTCTTCCATAAGTTTTCTTAATGGCATCTTTGAGGTATTTGACGGCATCCTCTATGGGAATGACATTTGCGAGTTTGAAGAAAGCCGCCTGCATTATCATGTTTATCCTTGTGCCAAGCCCGATCTCCATGGCTATCTTCGTCGCATCTATTATGTAGAAGTTTATATCGTTTTCAGCTATGTACTTTTTCATCTTCGCTGGTAAATAAGTGTTCAGATCTTTTTCCGACCAGTTGGTGTTGAGAACGAACGTGCCACCTTTTTTCAATCCGCTTAGCACATCATATCTGTAGACGTAGGATTGTTTGTGACAAGCTATGTAATCTGCTGTGTTGATAAGATAGGTGGAACGAATGGGTTTCTTACCGAAACGCAAATGAGATACGGTGACTCCTCCCGATTTCTTTGAATCGTAGGAGAAATATCCTTGAGCGTAGAGATCGGTGTTATCCCCTATGATCTTTATGGCCTGTTTGTTGGCTCCAACGGTTCCATCAGACCCAAACCCCCAGAATTTGCATCTTATCGTTTCCGGATCTTCCGTCGAGATTTCTTCTTTTATATCCAGGGATGTGTGAGTTACATCATCGATTATTCCTATCGTGAAATGATCTTTTGGAGTAGGATTTTTCAAGTTTTCGAAGACAGCGTTTATCTGGGAAGGTGTTGTGTCCTTTGAGCTCAAACCATAACGGCCTCCAACGATAAGTGGAGCATTCTCCTTACCGTAAAACATCGTTCTAACGTCTTCGTACAACGGTTCTCCCAAAGAACCGGGTTCCTTCGTTCTGTCGAGAACTCCTATGGCCTTAACGGTTTTTGGAAGCACATCGAAAAAGTACTTTTCGGAGAATGGTCTGTAAAGATGAACTTTTATGAGTCCAACCTTTTCTCCCTTTTTCATGAGGTAATCAACCGTTTCTTCGGCCGTTTCCGTGACCGATCCCATTGCAACTATAACGCGTTCGGCCTCTGGGTCACCGTAATAATTGAAAGGTTTGTATTCCCTGCCGGTCAATTTGGATATTTCTTTCATGTACTCCGCAACTATATCTGGTGTGGCCTCGTAGAATCTGTTTGCCGATTCTTTTGCCTGGAAGTAAATGTCCGGATTTTGAGCCGTTCCCATGGTTTTTGGATGTTCTGGATTCAGCGCTCTATCTTTAAAGGCCTTAACGGCATCGTAATCAACCAGTTTTGCCAAGTCATCGTAATCCAGAACCTCTATTTTCTGTATTTCATGAGAGGTTCTAAATCCATCGAAAAAGTGCAAGAACGGAATTCGAGATTTGATAGCTGATAGGTGCGCTATGCTTCCAAGATCCATAACTTCTTGAACGCTTCCAGAAGCTAAAAGTGCAAATCCCGTTTGTCGTGTCGCCATAACGTCTGAGTGATCACCGAATATTGATAACGCATGCGCGGCTATCGAACGCGCAGCAACATGAAACACGCCAGGCAGAAGTTCGCCAGCTATCTTGTACATGTTTGGAATCATCAAAAGCAAACCCTGCG
>CAZCZS010000101.1:0-5091 GCA_964503355.1 uncultured Mesoaciditoga sp. | reverse complement strand
ATCAATATTAAAATGTAAGATTTAAACGTCACACGCTTCAAAAAAGCTCCCGTAGCCAAAGCAGGTGTGATGATGGAAAACATCATTTGAAAAGCCACAAAAGCGTAGACCGGTATTCCGGTTTTTCCAAGAATATCCGTAGGTTTTATACCTATCAAGAAAGCATGATTCAGATTTCCGATGAACGGTCCGTTTCCGCTAAAAACGAGGGAATAGCCAACCATGATCCACATTATCGCACTTACACCCATTGATACGAAACTTTGCATGGCTATGCTTATCACACTTTTCTTTCCAACCATACCTGCGTAGAAAAAGGCCAGACCTGGTGTCATCAACAACACTAACGCTGCCGAAATTAGAAGAAAAGAAGTATCCCCTGTGTTGACCATTTTACTTCCTCCTTTTGAATTTTGTTTTTTAAGCTGTGGGACAGCTTTTTTCCTAAAATGGTTCTATGAACATCAAAGAGATGTAGGGAAAATCCGACATGTTAAGATCCGCAACAAAGTAATCCACGAAATGGTGCGTTCCGCTGGAAAAAAAGTACCACAGATCGAAAGAAGTGCTGAATTCGTTCTTCTTCAACGCTTTAACAAGATAAGCGCCTAATCTCCATGGACCAAGGTAATATTGACCGTACACACCAACACCAAATGAGGTGGAAGAAGAGACGATGGTTTCGAAAACGGAACCAAATCTAAATCCACCATTTCTTTCACTTCTTCCTAACAAAGGAATCAACGCGTTCACTTTGTAAATGGTGCTTTGAGCCGTTGAAGCGGGAGTGATGACATCCAACGTTAACTCGTCGTTGAAACCGTTCATGGCACCGAACTTGTACATCCAACTTCTCGTTGGAGAGTATCCTAACCCTATTATGTAATTCATGGAAAAGGAAATGGAGAAAACGAAAAAGACGATGGTAACAAAGCTCACACTTTTTCTCATCTTCAACACCGCCGTAATACGTGATAAAATACATAAGCGTTTGAAATTATATCACTTTAAGGTGAAAAAATTGAAAATAAAAAGAAAAATTGGAAAATTAATTCATTCAAAACAATCCATCTCTCAAGCCGTTGTTCTGATAACCTCTTTAACGCTCCTTTCAAAAGGGTTCGGATTCGTTCGTGACATGATCGTGGCGTATTATTTTGGAACTGGCAAGATCATGGACGCTTTTGTCTCGTCACAAACACCTTTGAACTTCACCAGTAGTGTTATCATGGGGGCGGTTGCGACCGTTTTCATACCTCTTTTCATTCGGGTACGAAAAGATAAAGGCGAAAAAGAATCGGAGCATTTTTCGGCCACCGTTTTCTACCTTTCAATTCTCGCGATTTCTTCTTTAGTCGCGTTGATGTTCGTCTTTCCAACGCAGGCAGTAAAACTCTTCTTTCCCGGATTTTCATCGGATAGACTTTACCTGACGGCAAAATTCATAAGATGGATGAGTCTTGCCACGCTTTTGACGGCGACAACTGGCTTTTTGAATTCCCTTTTAAGAAGTGAAAGAAAATTTCTCGCTTATCCAATGGTAGGACTTGGATTTGATTTCGTGGTGATAGGCCTTCTGTTTGCGACCCACAAAATAGGCGCCGCTTCTCTGGCCATCGCTTGGACGGGAGGTCCGTTGTTCATGGTAATGGTTTTGGGTTTTGCGGAAAGAAGATATCTGAATCCGTTCAAGGTGAAAAGGCGTATGCCGGAGGTAAAAGAACTTTTGAAAATGGTAGCTCCCATGTTTTTTTCAAGCGCTTTTGGCATGCTTAACACCATAGTCGATAGGACGTTCGCTTCAACTTTGAACGTTGGAGCCATAAGTGCGTTGATGTTCGCGCGGCGAATAAGTGGAGCGGCGACAGGTGTTTTAGGCACGCCCGTCATGCAAGCGACTTACCCTTCGATTTCATCTTACGCGGTCGATGAAAACATGGAATCGCTTTCACTAACGGTGAAAAGGGCGATGAAGATCCTTTCCTTTTTCTTACTTCCGATATCGTTCGCACTCTTTCCACTCGCAAAGGGTCTCACTGGTGTGATCTTCCAACACGGAAATTTCACGTACCGTTCCACGCTTCTCACCTATCCTCCTCTCATAGCCGCCGGAATATCCCTCTTCACAACCTCTTACAACGGAGTTTTAGCGCGCGTATTCTATTCATTCAAAGATTCCAAGACCCCGATGATATATGGTATCATTGGAATAGGAATAAACATATCTTTGAACTTCCTCTTCATCCATCCTTTAAAGCAAACCGGCCTTGCGCTTTCGACTTCTTTGAGCTCTTTCTATTTCACGCTCGTCATGTTGATATCGTTGCGCAGAAGGTTCAAAACCTGGTTTTTCAGCGCAAGTTATTTCATCCGCGTCGTGATCGCCTCTTTTGTGATGGTGGCTGGAATGTATCCGATCATGTTCTTCGTAAAGGGAAGTGTGAGATACATCGTTGCGACGGCGGTGGGTGGAGTTATTTATCTTATCATGTCCAAACTTTTGAAGATACTTCCAAAACGTTTTTGGAGATATTTGAAGTTCAAAAAAGTGCCTTCTTCCGATGTTGAGAGCTGATGCATGAGGTACTTTACACAAGCGCTAATTTAAGATAAAATAGTAATGTTTAATGATCGAATTTGATGGCGTGTATTTCAAGAATTAACGATGATCTGATGTAATTCAACGAAAACGATGTACAATTGAAAAGAAGACGAATTTCAGAAACCGAGAACCAGCTCATGAGGGAAGTGAAAAATTTGAAAAAAGCGTCTTCGGTATGGATTGTATTCTTCGTATTTTCGCTTTTTTACACGAACTATTTTGCCATAACCGTTAAAGTCGGTATTTACGATAACCCTCCGATCTCTTTCTACACTGATGGAAAAGCTCAAGGCATATTCCCAAAGGTTATGAATTACATAGCCAAAGAAGAAGGTTGGAAGTTGAACTACGTCTACGCGCCATTTTACACCTTATTGGACGAATTGAAAAAGGGAAAGATAGACGTACTTCTTGCAGTCGTGCAAACATCTGAAAGGAGCAAAAAATACGATTTCACCAACGAGTATCTTTTTTCGAATTGGGCTCAGGTGTACACCTATCCTAAATCATCCATTCTTTCGCCCTTCGATCTCAAAAACAAGCGTGTGGGCGTTCTGAAATCCGATATATTCTACAACAGCCCAGTCGGTATAAAGTATTTATTAGATCATCTCAACGTTCACGTGCAATACGTGGAGTTCAACACCTATCCCGATATATTCAAGGCCCTTCAAAAGAGAAAAATAGACGCCGGCGTTACCAACTGGTTGTTTGGAAATTCAAACAAATTCAAGTACAACGTTGTTGAAACACCGATCGTTTTTTCTCCAGTAGAAGAGAAAATCGCCTTTTCGAAAGACGATCCCATCGCCAAAGCGATAAGACCGATAATCGATGGGTACATCAAAAGGCTCAAGGAGAATCCAAATTCCGTTTTGAACACTTCACTTAACGAGTATTTGAAGAAAAATCCATCGAGATTCACCTTTCCAAAATGGTTGGTGTACCTTGGCGTGTTCGTGTCGATTGGATTTTTAGCACTCGTGATAAACGTGATTATCTTGAAGAAACTGTTGAAGATCAAAACGGTTCAATTAGAAAAGAACAATTCGGAGTTGATGGAAAAAAACGAAGAATTGCTCGCTTCAAACGAGGAAATAAGGGCGATGAACGAAGAATTGAACGAAGCTTACGAGAACTTGCAAAAGCTTAACAATCGATTTCAAACCATAAGCGTTCTTCTTTCTCAATTTGATATGACAAATGTGAAGACGGAAGATTTCCTGAACCAAGTTTTGAGTAAGTCGTTAGATCTCATAACCGCCGCGAAGTACGGAAGTGTATGGATCAAAGAAAATGGAGAATGGAGAATAGTCGCCGTGCGTGGACATGACGAAAAAGCTTTAAAAGCTCCCGAAGCCAAATGGAAGATAAGACTTATAGAAAAACCGAGGATAATAAAGGACATATTAAAAGAAGACGAAAAAACACTCAGTGAAGATATGATAAAGAGTTTAAAAAAGGCGACAAAGCCTATAAAGGAAACGTTGGTAGTTCCTCTGAAATTCTCCGATGAGTTGTTTGGAAACGTGGCTTTGGATATTCCTCAAGGAAGCGACGAAAAATTCACCGGTGAAGACGTTGAAGTGCTTTCGAATTTCGCGAAGATAGCCTCGGCATTCTACGTCGCGCGAAGATATCTACAGGCGCAGCGAGAACTCACGGACAAGATGATGTTTTTGTTGGTGAAAACGCTTGAAAAATATGACGTCTACACGAAAGGTCATTCGGAACGTGTTGGTAGCTATTCAAAAGAACTGGCGAAATTCGTAGGTCTCGATGAGGAAACTCAAAAAAGAATTTACAGGGCGGGGTTGCTACACGATATAGGAAAAATATTCGTTCCCTTGGATATCTTAACGAAAAACGGGAAGTTAACGGTTGAAGAGTACGAAGAGATAAAGAAACATCCCGTTATAGGAGCCGAATTGATCGAAGAGGGAACGGGATTGACGTACATTGCCCGTATCGTGAGGCATCATCACGAAAGATGGGACGGTCGAGGTTATCCGGATGGTCTCAAGGGTGAAGAAATACCTTTGGAGTCCCGCATTATGTCCGTTTGCGATGCCTACGACGCCATGACGAGTGACAGAGCGTACAGAAAGGCTTTAGAAGCTGAAGGAGCGTTGGAAAGATTAAAACAAGAAGCGGGAAAACAGTTCGATCCAAAATTGGTAAAAGCTTTTCTCGAAATGATAAAAGCGGAGTCGTCGCTTTCAGAAGGAATTCAAAAATGCTAACTTCAAATTGAATACTCACGTTGCGCATGAGACCAACAAAAAAAGATGGATGAAAATGTTCCGAACAAACTAACTTCAGTTTTTCAAAGCTCCTTTGAGGTTTTCATCAAGACAAGTGAAAAAATCATCACACAGCTTGTAATTTGCAACAGGCGGCACTTTTATTCGTTTTTTACATTTGCTACGCGCTTTTATTTACTCAAGTTGTGCGTCAACTTTACAAGCCGATGGCTTTTAGCCATACAT
>CAZCZS010000100.1:0-5153 GCA_964503355.1 uncultured Mesoaciditoga sp. | reverse complement strand
CTTTTTCAATGACCTTTGTTACATCCCAATCTTTTTTCGTTACTCTCGTGCACAATATGAGTTACCAAAATCGTTTCAAAGTTCGATAAATGATGTTAAAATAATAAAGAAATGCGTCGAAGAGGTGAAAATGCAATTGAACGTTTGGCTTTTGAAGTAAACGGTGAATGTTGAAAAAATCGAATGAAAAAGGAGGAAGAAAATGGATAAACAGGAATTTGTCAGCAAACTGGTTGTGAAGAACGATACGAAAATTTTGATGTTGATAATGGATGGACTGGGTGGAGCACCCGCTTTGGGTGGAATGACGGAGTTAGAGGCTGCTAACACGCCGAATATGGACGCGTTGGCGAAAGCCTCAGATCTTGGCCAAAGCGTACCGGTCATTCAAGGAATAACACCGGGCAGTGGACCGGGCCATTTGGGGCTTTTTGGGTACGATCCGATCAAATATCAAATAGGGCGCGGCATTCTTGAAGCTTTGGGAATAGGATTGCACGTATCTCAGAAAGATGTCGTTGCGAGGGGAAATTTTGCAACCTTTAAAGACGGCATAGTAGTCGATCGGAGAGCTGGAAGGCCAGCGACGGAGGAAAACGTCAAAGTTTGTGAAAAGATAAATTCGAACATAAAAGAGATAAACGGCGTGAAAGTGCAGGTTTTTCCTGGAAAAGAGCATAGGTTTGTTTTGAAGCTCACCGGTGAAGGACTTGACGATAATTTGACAGACGCAGATCCACAAAGAGCTGGTGAACCGGTAACGTACGCACGCGCGTTGGATGAAAAATCTAAAAAAACGGCTGAAATCGTTAACGAATTCATAAAACGGGTTGAAGAACTTTTAAAGGGAGAAGAAAAGATATCCGGCTGTCTCTTAAGGGGTTTTTCAAAATACCCGGCACTTCCGCAATTTCCAGAAGTTTACAAATTGTCGAGCGCGGCGATAGCGACTTATCCCATGTACAAAGGTTTGGCAAAACTGGTAGGCATGGACGTTTTGGATGTTCCATCTGCAGAAGAAGAATTGGATATGATAAAGGCCGAGATAAAAGTACTAAAGGATAACTACGACAAGTACGATTTCTTCTACTTTCACGTGAAACACACCGATTCTTTTGGTGAGGATTCGAACTTCGAAGCGAAAGTTCACGTCATAGAAGTGGTAGACCAAGTGCTGCCCGAAATACTCGCGATGAAATTCGATGCAATAGCCATAACGGGAGATCATTCCACCCCTGCTTTGATCGGAGGACATAGTTGGCATCCTGTACCTCTTTTGATTCACTCAAAGTACTCAAGATATGGTCTTTCCGACTCTTTCAACGAAAAGGAATGTGCCAGAGGAAGTCTTGGCACCATAGAAGCGAGGGATTTAATGACTCTGTTGTTGGCAAACACGATGAGATTGGATAAATACGGAGCGTGAGCTCTTAAATACATTGGACACCTTCGGGTGTCCTTTAAGGGGTGATAATTGTGAAAAAAGTATTTTTCATTTTTCTGGCGTTTTCCTTTCTCATGGTAAGCTTTTCGTTGGCCAACACAACTTTGCCTTCGACACCTAAAATTCCTCCAAGTGTGAGCGCGCTTTCACACGCAAAACTCATATACATCAAACCCAACAAAGTTCTAACGGTTCAAATGAACAAACCCAATGGAAGTGTCTATAGAAATGGTGAGACGATATGGTTCAACGTGAAAAATACGGTCAACGGTTACCTGTACATATTGGACATTCCCCCAGAAGGAACGATTACACAGCTTTTTCCCAATTATTACCAACCTAAAAATTACATCAAAGCGGGTATTCATAGAATACCTTCCGTTCCAACTTATAAATTCGTGGTTTACGAAAAACAACCGGGCTTGGAATTCGTCGAATACATCCTATCTTCCGAACCTTTGAATTTCCTTCAGAATTTCCAAAAAGACAAATCTCATCCCTTTCCACCGGTTGGAAAGACCGCAAAAAAAGAGTTCGTGAAATTCAAACTGAACATGATGAAATCCCTTATGACCGTTCCAAAAAAGTGGACGGCGTGGAGCTACTTCTACGTTAACAACGGCAAAGTCCAAACTCTCTTGGATATCATGAGTACACCCAGTGGCGCCGAAGTAACCGTGGATGGAAAGTTCTTCGGTATCACTCCCGTGATATCTGAGATAAGTCCTGGTTATCACTTCGTAAAGTTGAGCATGAGTGGGTACAAAGAATGGGAAGGTAACATATATGTGGAATTTGGGCAAACGAAGAAACTAAATGTCAGTCTTATACCAACAACGCAAAATCCATTGGGAGAACTCGATATTGTAGTTGAACCATCCGATTCAACGGTCTACGTTGATGGAGAAAAAATTGGAATCGGTGAACAAAAGTTGAAGTTAACGCCTGGATATCACAGCGTCGAAGTTAAACATGAAAATTATCAAACTTATTACAACGATTCGGTAGAAGTTGAGGCCAACACCGTTAAAACGCTGAAAGTTAAACTTCTTCCGTTGACGGCCAACCTTTACATTCATTCTCAACCTTACACAAACGTGTACGTTGATGGTGTATTCGCCGGTGGTACAGGTTTCGATGGAACACTTTACCTTCAAGGGGTGAAAATCGGATACCATGAGTTGAGATTTTCAAAAGAATGGTACATCTCTCAAACGATAGGATATGAAGTTTCTCCCGGAGACAATTACATATCAGTCATGCTGACGGCCGCTGGCATGTTGAAAGTGAACTCAAACGTTTATCCGGTGTACGTTAAAGTGGACAACGAAGATTTTGGAAAAGTGAACGATTCAAACGAAGGGCTCTACGTGCCTATTGGCTCACATACCGTAACATTTTCAAATCCGGAATACGTTTCCAAAACGGAGATTTTGAATTTCTACTTTCAACGTACGACGACGGCGAACGTTTCGATGAATTTAAAGCCTTTGAAAATGTCCGTGAAGATTTCACCCAACCCTTTCAGTCCAAACAACGATTGGTACGAGGACACAACGACATTCCACGTTATCTTAAGTAGAAAAGGAACGGTAAAGATACGTATATATTCGGATGATAAACTCATATGGTACCGCGAATTCAACGCTTCCTATGGAGATAACGCCGTATCTTGGGATGGAAATGCCATCGATGGTACACCGATGCCAAACGGTGTTTACAAAGTGAAATTCACCGTTGAAAGTTACGGTCAAACAGAGACAAAGACCATGAACGTCGTGATAAACAAAAATGTTTACACTTATTTCAAAGAGGTGATAATAGTAGGGGGAATACTCCTGCTGTTAGGATTACTTTACATGTTGTTTAAATGATTTGGCAGTTTCAAAAAATACGGAGGTGAACATTTTGAAATTCGACGTGGTAATAATTGGAGGAGGACCGGCGGGAATGGCAACGGCTTCAACAGCTTTGGCCTCTTATCCAAAGAAGAAGATCGCCATGATAAAAAGGGAAAGTCAAACCCTGATTCCTTGTGGCATTCCCTACACGCTTTCCACACTTGAGTCGGTGGAAAGCGACGTGATGGGTACCAAATCGTTGGAAAAGAGAGGTCTTAAAGTCATCATCGATGAGGTAAAAGAAATAGACGTGCAATCGAAAAAGATCTTCACGGAGTCTTCCGAAACGATAGAGTACGATAAGTTGGTCATAGCCACCGGTTCAAAACCCATCGTTCCACGAATACCCGGTGTGGAACTCGATGGAGTCTTCACGGTTCCAAAAGACATTCAGCAAATTTCACGAATGAAAGACGCTTTGAAAAAGATGAAGAAGGTGGCCATCGTTGGCGCGGGCTTCATAGGAATGGAAATGTGCGACGAGATTCACAAGATGGGAAAACAGGTTACGGTCGTGGAAGCGCGTGAAAGGGTGCTACCCATCGCGTTCGATCCAGAATTCTCCATGGAAGTTCAAAAGGTTTTGGAAGAAAATCACATAAAAGTTTTAACGTCAACGAGAGTTAAAGAGATAACAGGTGTTGGTCACGTTGATGGTATAAACTTCGAATCTGGAGAACACTTGGAAGTGGATGGAGTTATACTCGGTATCGGTTACCATCCAAACAGCGCTCTTGCAAAAAATGCTGGACTGTTCATCGGAATGACGGGAGGGATATGGACCGATGAATATATGAGAACCAGCGCTAAGGATGTGTTCGCGGTCGGTGATTGCACGGAACACAAAGAATTCTTTTCACGTAGACCCAGCAAGCTCATGCTCGCTTCCACGGCGGCTTTTGATGCCAGAGTGGCGGGGACCAATCTTTTCAACGTAAGATTGATAAGAGAGATAAAGGGAAACATCGGGATATTCTCAACTTCCATATTCGGAAAAACGTTGGGAGCCGCTGGCGGGACGGAAACGGATGCCATTGAAAGCGGTTTTGAAGTGATCTGCGGAAACGCGTCGGCCGTGGATAGACATCCGGCAAGCGTTCCAGATGCGAGCAAAGTACAAGTCAAGCTCGTTTTCTCCAAAGAGAGCGGAGTGCTTTTAGGTGGACAGATAATGGGTGGAAAGTCCGTGGGGGAGATGATCAACGTGCTGGGTGTTGCCGTGCAAAACAGAATGAGTGCTACTGAGCTTGTCGCTCTTCAAATAGGTACGCAGCCTCTTTTAACGGCTTCACCTGTTGTTTATCCCATAATAACGGCGGCTTTGGATGCCTATTCCAAAATGCACGCGTGCGATGAGGAGTGAGAAAGTGAAGGCGATAATACTGTGTGCGGGACGCGGTACGAGGCTTAGACCTTTGACTTTCACCAGCGCAAAGCAACTCATTCCCGTGGCAAACAAACCGGTTATATTGTACTCCATAGAAAAAATTCACAAAGCTGGTATAACGGATATAGCGATGATAGTGAACCCGGATAACGTGAAAGATTTCAAAGAAGTACTCGAAGACGGTAGCGACTTTGGTGTACACCTTTCCTACATAATACAACAAGAACCAAAGGGATTGGCTCACGCCGTTTCGCTAGCGGAAGAGTTCATAAATGGTGACAGTTTTCTGATGTACCTTGGAGATAACCTCATCCAAGAAGATCTCGCAAAATTCGTCGAAGATTTCCAACGAACCAAAACGAACGCATCGATCCTTTTGACGCCAGTTCAAGATCCAACACGTTTTGGAATAGCCATAATG
>CAZCZS010000099.1:0-5208 GCA_964503355.1 uncultured Mesoaciditoga sp. | reverse complement strand
TTTCGTACAATAACACTTCAAATATGTTATGATAAATACGCTGAGAGGTGGCTAAGATGAGAAGTTTTCCTGAAGTTGCAAATGCGTTGTTCGTTTGCGGTTCGTTCTCCAAGCCTTTTTTGAATATGGCACTTACTGAAAGTAACAGGGCGTGGAAGATGTATTTTCTTTCTATAAAGTATGAATGGGCAAGAAATCATATCAAGGCGCTTGAATACGCAAAACGTGGGCTGCAGGAGAATCATCTTTAATTTTTCTGGAAAATTGTCCCATAAACTTTTACCCCCCCACAACTTCAAATAAAGATTTTTTTTGTTGTCAAAGCATCTACCAGCTCCATATCGTGCGATACAACGATCACCGTTTTTGGTTTTAACACCGCTTTGAGCGATTCAACTATTTCTTTTTTCGTTGAAATGTCAACACCATTTAGCGGTTCGTCTAAAATGAAGAAGTCTTTGTTTGACGCTATGGTTCTCGCAAGCAATAGTCTCGATTTTTCTCCCCCTGAAAGATTCTCTCCGTTTCCCTCTATTACCAAATCGATCTTAAACGGCCATAATTTCACCATTTTTAAGATTGATATCGCATTTTCTTCACTTATGGACGGGTTAGCCATACGGATGTTTTCCATCACGGAAATGGGAAACAAACAAGAATTCTGTGTCAAAATCCCAATTTTGGAATAAAGCCATTCATTTGATACCTTCTCAATGTTGACACCGTTTACAAGAATTTCTCCATTCTCACATTTGCGATCTTTTAAGAGCAATGAAATCACCGTGCTCTTTCCTTTTCCGGACGGACCAACTACGGCGAGTTTTTCGCCTTCGTTCAGTTTAAAATTCAAATTTTTTAGTATTTCCCTATTTTCAACACTATAATTAACTCCTCTAAACTCTATCTTCTTGATTTTTTTCTCTCGCACGCTGATAAATCTCTCTTCTTTCAATTTAGATAGATCGAATATGATGTCAAGTGAGGTGATAGAATTTCTCAAATTAGTAAGAATTGAATTTAAATATGCTATTGGTGTTGTGAACATCGTACTGTAAGACACGAGAACTATCGCAATTCCTATGGGATAATATCCTTCGAAAGCCCTGAAAAACGCGAACAAAAAAACGAATAGCTCAAAAGATATACGAATGTAGTCGAGTTCTATGAAGAAGTGAATGAAATCTTTGGCGAGAAATTTCACGTGTGTTTTTCTCAATTTCTCCGTGATCTCCTCGTTTCTCTTTTTTTCGTATTCAAACGTTTTGAGATTTTCCACTTCTTCTTTTCCGGCGAGGGTATCTTCCACATCGCTGAGGTATTTTCTTTTTTTCTCCGCAAAATCTTTGTTGTTTCTAAGATAATAGTCGTTCCCATATTTATAGATGAAGATAGATGAAATCACAACGCCAACAGAAGTAAAACCAATTATCCAATCTATCCAGAAAAACAAAATGGTTAAAACTACGAGCCTGAACAAGTTAACAATACCACTCATGCTTTCTATATCCATAATAGAAGAAACATCTGAAGTTTTGTTCAATATGGCATCGATGTAATACTGCGAACCATTTTTTGATATCTCAGATAAATCACTTTTAGCAACGTATTTAGCGGTGTTTTCGGCAAGAATTTTGTGTAAAGAGAATTTCTGCAGGCTATTTCTAAAACTCGAAAAGCTCTTGATAACAACAAAAAGTAAAATCAAACTTCCCCAAAGGACAAACTGAATCATTGGAAAGAATTTGGACACTTCGACCTTGTCAAGTATGTTTGCATAGATAAGCGGAACAACGAGCATGCCAAGTTCTGCCGAAAAGAAGGCTAAAAATGCGAACAAGATTCTCACAAGCAAAGTTTTTGGAAGGACTTTCAACAGCCATTTCACATTCTCCATGAACTCATCACTTCCTCAAGTTGAACTCGCCTTGAAGTCATCATGAGCATTTTTGGATCGTGTGTAACTATCACACATGTTTTGATTTTCAAGAATTCATAAAAATATTTAAAAATTTCGTCTTTTTTATCTTCATCCACGCCGGTTAATGGTTCATCTACCAGAACAAGTTCTGGATTTAAAAGCATGAGCCGTGCCAGCGCCATCCTCGCCTTTTCGCCGCCTGATATGAGTTTTCCGGCTTGACCGATTGGCGTGTCTAAACCATTTGGAAGGACTTCAACGAATTCTGAAAGTCCACAGAACTTGAGGGCTCTCATCATTTCATCTTCACTTGCAAGCGGATTGGCCATGAGTAAATTTTGCCTGATCGTTCTGTTGAAAAGATAGGGATTTTGTGAAAGAACGCCCATTGCCGGATGTTTTGGTGAAAAGTGGACTGATCCTTCTTGTGGAATCACTTGAGCGGTTATGACTTTTAAAATCGTAGATTTTCCAATGCCGCTTCTACCAACGATCGCAACTTTTTCTCCTTTTTTCAAGTTCATTGAAAAATTTCTAATAACCCATCTATCACCATATTTGACACTTATATTTCTTAATTTCAAAGTTTGAAATTCTTTTGAAGTGGAGCTGTGAATCTTTATTTTTGGAGATTCAATCACCATTTCCACTTTTTTTATATGCGGTGGAAAGTTTTGAAGCCATTTAACATTTTCAAACAGGTAATTAGCCTTCTCATACGCTATCGATGCGAATTGTATGAGAAGAATTGCTGTACCGAATGTGAAACTACCTTTTAGAAAGAAAAAGAGTGAAAGTCCCACACTTCCAATTTTTATGAACTCGTTCACAGATGTGATGAGATAAGTTACCAAAAAATCTTTTTTAAGATAATTGAATAAATTTTGTCCATACGTTCTCATTCCATCCCTAACCGCTTTTAAAAAAAGTCCCTCCGCCATGTTGTGTTTTATATCTTCAATGCCCTTGAGATAGGTATTTGTTAATTCATTCACTTTGCGAAGACTTTCTTGAGATTTGTCGTATTCTGGTACCACGTGTTTATCTCTGAAAATAGTCAGGAAGATCACCAAAGATATAACCGTAAGTGTTAGAAGAAAGATCGGTGGACAATAGATCAAGAGCACTACAAGCACCGCCACTAACGTTAATCCTTCTTCTGGAAGTGTGTAAACGAAATCTGAAAACATTTGAGTTGTCATGACGGTGTCTGGAGAAAATATGCTTGCCCAGTAACCTGAATTTTTTGTTTTGAAATGTAGGTGGTCCATTTCTATTGCGGAGCTGAAGAGTTTGTCTTCCAAAACTTTTCGCATTTTTTCCATCGTATACACGTTACTCAAACTCCAAAGTCTGATTGAAAGGTAGCCCAAAATCGTTATTACAACGTACAGAAGAATGTTTTGAGATGAAAATTTACCGTTGACAAGTGCGTCTACCACTTCTTTGAATATGAATGGAAGGACCAAAAAAATGGCGGCATGAATGAAGGAAATCAGTGTGTAAAGTGTGTAGTGTCTTTTGTATCTTGGAGGAACTTGTCTCCACAAAAATTTAAATTTATTCAAGAAATCTTTCATTCAATACCCCCTCATTTTTTGAAGCCAAAGAATTGTTTTTATGGTACTTTTTATGTGATTTTCAACTATTAGTTTGCATTTATTCCTTTCATATATATTTTCCTCTTTTCCCTCTAATATTCTGAGTCTAAGATCTGGGCAAAGACCTTGACAGTAAGGTAAATAGTTACAAGATAAGCAATTCCCTCCATTAATATTCAAAAGTGACACTTTCTCAACATATTTTAACCTTTCTTTATTTCGTGAAATCATTGTGAAATTGTTTTCGGACATTTCTTTCAAAGTTGAGTAATTTGCATCATTTATAAATACATAATTCCAACATTTATAAACTTTCCCGAAAATATCGATTACAAGACTATCAATGGTATCTCTTTCCGCATTACAAAAAACTCCTTCTCTTGCAGTTTCCAATGAGGGTTCAAAAAAACCATATTGGGCGGCTTTTATCCAAAGCTCATTGTATACAGGATCAAATTCTGATATTGAAAGGGATTTTTCATATCCGAATATACGCGCTATATTTAAAAATAATTTTTTGGCCAACACATATTCCTTGTATTTTCTGTACAAATCGTCAATTAAAGAGAAAATGCTCTCTTTATTAGATCTATCAACATTGATACGAACAAGAACTTTTATCTTGTTAGAAAGCAGATAAGAAATCCCATCTAAAATCTTTGAATATGTTTTTCCACCATTAATTAATTTTCTCTTTTCATTGTGAAAGGATTCAGTGCCATCCAATGTAATTTGTACATGTCTTACGTTTTGGTCAGATAAATTTTTAGCTACCTTCTCATTTATTAAATATCCATTGGTAACTATTATATTGCTATATTCAATGTTGAAATTACTGGCCAGTTTGATCAAATCTTTATTTATTGACGTGATTAAGGGAAACTCTAATAAAGGCTCTCCACCAAACCAAACTATTTGCAATACTTTTATTGAATAATTTTCCAGCATATAAGTTATATAATTTTTCAATTCTTTAGCAAAATTTTCTTTCTTCATAGGTGTAATTTGAGATCCTTTATTTGAGTCACGTTCATAACAGTATGTGCATGAAAAATTGCATTTGTTAGTGGTAGCAATGTCTATCTTTAGTTTATTTCCAATCCTGTATTTGGACATCAAGTACTTATTTCTTGCCCACAAAATCTCGTCATAACTATCATCAACGAGGAACCCATTTTCTTTAAGAATTTTTAAGTCATTTTCGTCAAAATCAATATCATTTTTGTTTGTAGAAAAATACTGTAATTTATGATAATTATCAGTATTTAATTCTATTAATGCAGAATTAATTGTGTTAAATAAATAATGCTTTCCATCTATATTAAGAAAAGAATGGTAATGTGTGAATTTCATGTGTACCTCCTATCTATCCATTTAGTCGGTAGGAGTGGGAAAATATGCATTCCTACCGACGTAAATTTTTAATTATTTAGGGTACCTACATCCACCAAGATGAGAACAACAACCACCGATGGGTTGAATTGATGTTCCTCCATCTGATGCTTTTTTACCTGGTATTATAACTTTCACTTCCCTTACCTCCTTTCACTTATGCCTGCTTTGCAATTGCAGGCAAGCTTAGCTTGTAATTTGCAAAATGTTGAGATTGAACATTCAACAACACAGTAGTTTGTGGATTTTTAGAATCAGCGTTACTTGTTCCTCCTCCATCATCGCTGAAGTAAATAA
>CAZCZS010000098.1:0-5286 GCA_964503355.1 uncultured Mesoaciditoga sp. | reverse complement strand
TGAGTTCTTGACTTTTGCATTTTGAGATAATAGAATACAGAAAGACCGTGGAAAGGATGTTTCGAATTTGAAAAACTCGAAAAAGATCGCGTTGATTTTAAGCATGATATCGCTTTTTACAAGCATTCTTACATTCGCTTGGAGTGTGTACTTCAACGCCCCTCCGAGCGCTTCTTCAATGAAATCTTCCCTGATGGTTTTGCTCTCTCGTGCGCAGAATTCCATAAACTTGGTCATTTACAACTTAACGGATGAAGATGTGATAGGGCTTCTTAAAGAGAAGGAAGATGAAGGCGTGAACGTTCGCATAGTTATGGAAGGAAAGAATTACGCTGAAAATGTTCAGCGCTTGAAAATTTTCAACGTTGTGGCCGATCAAATTCAAGGTGGACTCATGCACGAAAAATTCGCGGTTGTGGATGATAGATACGTCTGGCTTGGTTCTGCCAATTTCACGCCTTCTTCCTTTTACAAAGATTTGAACAACACCGTGATTTTGGATTCTTACAAGTTGGCGCGCGTTTTGAACGTTGAATTCGATCGTATGTACGAAAATGGGTTCTTTTCTTACCCACAAACGGCATTGGCCACATCTTTGAGTGTTGAAGGGATGAGAATAGATGTGAATTTCTCTCCAAATGGAGGTTGCTTTGAGAAGATCATAGATGCGATAAAAAGCGCTAAAAGGGATATCTACGTTGCCGTTTACGCGTTTTCAGATCCGAGAATCGCTTTGACCTTGATGCTCATGCAAGAAAGGGGAGTGAAAATTCACGTACTTGCAGATTCGAAGTGGAACCATTCAAGTTACAGCGTTATGGAACAGATGAGGGAATTCGATTTCAAATTCTACGATAACCCCTACGGTCTGTTGCACGATAAATACATGATAATAGATCCACTTGAAGATGACGCTCAAGTCTTGACGGGTTCTTACAATTTCACACGTTCTGCCCAAACGAAAAACGACGAAATTCTCGTCGTTTTCCATTCAAAAAAATTGGCACAAATCTATTTGGAAAATTTTGAATTACTTTCCAAACCTTTATTAAAGAGCTTCAAGTAATCGGATTCCGTTGAAAGTATCACTGTCGTTTCGCTTGCCAACGCTATTTTGTACGATTCAAGCGTTCTCCAGAAACCGTAGAATTCCGGATCTTGGTTGTAAGCGTTCGCGTATATTTCAAGGGCTGTGGCGTCTCCCTCCCCTTTGTACTCACTCGCTTGCTTTTGAGCGGTCGCGATGATTATTTGAGCCTCTTTATCAGCTTCCGCTTTTATCTGAGCCGCCTGCTGTTCGCCTTGGGCTCTGTACATGGCCGCGACCTTTTGTCTGTCCGATTTCATGCGTTGATAAACTGCGTTTTCATTTGTTTGGGGGAGATCTGCCCTCTTTATCTTCACGTCTATGGTGTATATTCCAAAACCCTTTAACGCTTTTCTCGTTAAGATCGTCACCTGTTTAAGGTAAGTCGTTCTCTTGTCAGAGATGATGTCGCTGAGCGTGTGCTTGGCCAGAATATCCCTGAGATAAGAATAGACTATATCGTCCATGCGCAATTGCGCACCTTCTATGGTTTTAACTTTCTCAACGAAAAGCTTGGGATCGTCTATTTTCCACAGGGCGTAGTTGTCTATTCTCAAACGCTTTTGATCGGAAGTTATCACCTCTTCTGGCTGTATATCGTAGTTGTTGATCCTCTTTTCTATGTAAACCACCTTGTCCAAGAATGGGGTTTTAGTATACAAGCCTGCGTTCAATATGACTCTTGTTATCTTTCCAAAACGTAGCACGACGGCCTGTTGCGTTTGGTCTACACTGAAAAAGAACATGCCGGATATCGCCAAAAATGCGACTACACCCACCAACGCCAACACAAGTATTTTTGTGCTTCTTTTCATTTTTTAACGCCTCCCTTTGAAAGAGAGGTGATATCGAGTAATTTTAGAACTCCATCCCCGTTACCACTTACTATTATCTTCTTCATATTTGGAAGAATGGATTCCATAGTTTCGATGTACATTCTTTCTCTGGTTACCTCTTTCCCAAGACTGTATTTTTTCAACACCTCTAAGAATCGAGACACTTCTCCTTGAGCGTTCAAGATTCTTGACTCTCTGTACGCTTCGGCTTCGTTGAGTATCTGCTGAGCTTGTCCATTCGCTTGAGGAATTACAGAATTAGCGTATTCTTGAGCAACGTTTATTGATCTCTGTTCATCTTCTTTAGCGCTGTTGACGTCATCAAAAGCGGAGATCACCTGTGAAGGGGGACTAACGTCTTGAAGCTTCACGTTCACGATGTGAATACCAGCATCATAAGAATCGAGGGTCTGTTGGACGCCTTCTTGGGTTTCTTCGGAGATCTTGTCCCTATCACTCGTTAAGACCGCTTCTATATCCCTAACCGCAACCCTTTCCCTCAAAAAAGATTCCGTGGTTTGTTTGACTATTTTGGCACCATCTATAAGATTAAAAGCGTATTTAACCGGATCGTCAACGATGTACTGGACAACCGCTTCCACCGAAACGATGTTGTCATCTCCAGTGAGCATCAAAGATTCTTGAGGAACTTCACTGTACGTGGGATTCGGAGGAGGGGAAACCGTTCTAAAGCCGATCTCTATCTTTTTCACCGTTCGCACATCTACCTTTACCACACTTTCGAAAGGATACGGAAGATGATAATGTAGACCTGGTCCAACCGTCAACACGTATTTTCCGAATTTCTTAACCAGTCCATCTTCAGAGGGACCCACTTGGTAGAAGCCCGTCAAAAGGTAAACGGCTCCACCTATTACCGCCGCCAACAGTGCCATGTACATCCAAAATCTTCGATTTGGCGAAAATCTAGGTGGTGGCGGCGGTTCATTTCCCATAAAGGGATGTTGATACTCTGACATCTTTTCACCTCAATATGATTTCCGATCATGTTTCACATTTCATTGTATCATTTTTAAAACATTTTTCATATAAACGTCAGATTCATCGCGTGTATGTGAGCGCAAAAAAGAATATATATGTATATAATATATACGTATCTTCGTCTAAAAAGCGCAAAGGAGGTAGAAGCTATGAAAGTATTCGAAAAGGTGAAATTGGGATCGCTTGAGTTGAAAAACAGACTTTTTTCCGCTCCAATTAAAACGGGATACGGTCAAAGTGTAACCGAGCGGCATCTTGCTTATTATTCGGCGATCGCAAAAGGTGGAGTTTCGATGGTGTACGTTGAACCGATATCCGTTTTGCCAAATGGAAGGGAGCATCCAAAGCAACTTCGATTGGATTCGGATGATTTCATTCCTTCTCTTTCCAAGATAATAGAAACCATCCATTCCAACGGCGCTCTGGCTTGTGTCCATTTGAATCATGCGGGAATGGCAGCCAATCCAAAAGTCACAAACGGTGTCGTGCTTTCGTCTTCGCAAATCACCTGTCCAACCACAGACGCTACTGCCAAAGAGATGACAAAAGAAGAGATAAGTGAAGTGATAAACGCTTTTAGAGAAAACGCCGAAAGGGCAAAAAAAGCCGGCGCCGATGTTGTAGAAATTCAAATGGGACATGGCTATTTGATTTCTCAATTTTACTCTAAAAATATAAATCATAGAAACGACGAGTACGGAGAACCGTTGAGATTCGCAAATGATGTGCTTGAGGCCGTTAAAAGTTCATCTTTACCGGTGATCGTTCGCGTTTCAGGAGATGAGATGTACGAGGGCGGATTACACGCTCAGGATTTGAAAGAACTGCTTAAATTGGCACAAGAAAAAGGCGTTACGGCGGTGCATGTAGGTATGGGAAATGCGTGTAACTCACCGGCTTTTTACTATCACCACATGTTCGTTCCAAAAGAAATACAGGAAGAATCCATCAAAAAAATTCGCTCTTTGACCACTCTTCCAATAATAGCGGTTGGAAGATTTGGAGATCCTCAAAGGATAGAAGAAGCCCTCTCGCAAGGATGGGCCGATTTCTTCGCGCTTGGAAGAGCGTTGGTCGCCGATCCGGAATTCGCCAACAAATTTCAAAATGGAAAAACAGATGAGATAACTTACTGCGGTGGATGCGTACAAGGCTGCTTGGCAAAGGTAAAAGCCGGCGAAGGATTGGGATGCATAGTAAACCCCAAAGTTGGATGGTCACAGAAGATCGAAAAGGCTCCCAAAAAGAAACGAATCGCCGTCTTCGGAGGAGGGCCCGCTGGATTGCAAGCCGCTTTAACGCTAAACGAAAGGGGTCACGAAGTCAAGATATTCGAAAGATCTGACAAACTCGGTGGAACTGCACTCTTGGCTTACAAAGCCGTTGGAAAAGAAAGCATGGAAAAACCTATAAATTCCCTTGTGAAAAGCGTGTTGCGTTCCGGCGTATCTGTTGAATACAACGTGAGTTATGAAGACGTTAAGAAAGAGGATTTTGATGAGATGCTATACGCCGTGGGAAGCTCACCGATAAGGTTGAAAATCCCCGGAGGTGATGAAATACTCCAAATCACCGGACATGATTACTTTTCGAATCCTGACATGTTGAAAGACAAGAACAACATATTGATAGTTGGAGGTGGTATGATAGGAGTTGAAGCCGCCGATCATCTCGTTGACAGGGGAAAATCGGTGACGATAGTTGAAATGCTTTCTGATATAGCCAGGGATATGGAACCCATCACCCGCACTCTCACTTTAAAACGTTTAAAAGATAAGGTAAAAGTTCTGGTTGAAACCAAACTCGAGAAATTCGAAAACGGTCATGCCATATGCTTAACGAAGAACGGAGAAATGGATATCGGAGCGTTTGATGCTGTCGTGTTCACAGTTGGTGTAAAACCAAATGATGCTCCCACTGAGTCACTCAAGATAGGGGACGCTGATCATCCCGGTCAGATATACGACGCAGTACATTCCGGATTCGAAGTCGGTTTGAAAATTTGAAAATCCCACTCCGCCCTTCAACGGCGGAGTTTTTCTTATGGTGTTCTCACTAACCGAGGTTTTAAATGTCGCATTTTCACGTTTTTGAAAATGGAATAGAAAAGATACGATAAATACGTCTGAAATCTCCATTGAGTAATTCAATGAATGAGACGACCTTCAAAATAAACAAAAGCGGACTTTCAAGGAAAGTCCGCTTTCTCAAAAAGATTGTTTAAGGGGGATAGGGGGGTATTTCAATACATTAGACGATACTTTTCGAATTTGGTTCAAAAAATACGGAAAAATTTTTAACTCATGTTGTGCACGAGAGTAACGAAAAAAGATTGGGATGTAACAAAGGTCATTGAAAAAG
>CAZCZS010000097.1:0-5332 GCA_964503355.1 uncultured Mesoaciditoga sp. | reverse complement strand
ATTCATTCTGGTGCTTTCGGAATCATCAAAGCGTACGTAGAACCCTATTACGTAACCGTAAGGGTGGAAGACAACGGTAAAGGTATAGAAAACGTGAAAATGGCGATGCAAGAGGGCTTTTCAACAGCACCAGATTACGTAAGGGAGATAGGCTTTGGAGCGGGAATGGGCTTGCCGAACATGAGAAAGTGTTCCGACAAGTTGATGATCCTTTCAGAACCACAAAAAGGTGTGATAGTTGAAATGAATTTTTGGAGGCGAGAGGATGAAAATCTCTGAGCTTGAAAATATGGGATTCAAGCTTTTAACTTCGGACAACGGTGGTGAAGTTTTTCACGGTTACGTGGGAGATCTGTTGAGTGAGGTTATGGCGCACGCTCCAAGCGAAAGTGTATGGCTTACGGTCCAATCGCACGTGAACATCGTTGCCGTGGCCGTCGTCGCGGGCATTAAAGCTGTGGTTCTGTGTGAGGGATACGAATTCGATTCTGAAACTTTGAAAAAGGCTGAAGAAGAAAAGATAAGCCTTTTCAGCACGAAAATGAGTTCTTTTGAAAGTGCTGGAAAGCTTTATTCAGCCGGGTTAAGATGATATTCAACGCGGATTTTCACGTTCACAGCTGCCTTTCGCCATGTGCGGATTTAACCATGACACCTAACGAAATAGGGGCGCGTTTGAAAAAGGCCAAAGTGAATTGGGTTTCCATCACGGATCATAACAGTTGCGGAAATTTGCCGGTCTTTGAAAAAGTTTTAAAAAAGTACGACGTGGCACTTCTCGCCGGTATAGAAGTTCAAACTCGAGAAGAAGTGCACGTGTTGGTGTATTTCAAGAACGTTGAAATGGCTCAAAGTTTTTCAAAAGAAGTGGAAAAACATCTACCGCATTTCAGAAACGATCCTGAAAGATTTGGATATCAATTGTTCGTAAACGAAACCGATAAATTCATCGGGATGGAAGATAAAATCCTTTCAGCCTCGATAAACCTATCTATAAAAGAGTTATGGAGCTTATCACGAAAGTACGATGTGTTGTTCGTTTACGCTCACGCGGATAGAAAATTTGGTGTCATAAAACAACTCGGTTTCATTCCGCAAAATCCTCCCTTCGACGCGATTGAAATCGTTGGAAAAGAAATAAAAGGAGTGAAAAAACCCATTTTGAAATCGTCGGATGCACACTTTTTAGATCAGATAAGAAAACCGTTCATTAAGGTAAAAGCCAACAATCCAACTTTTGATGAATTGAAAAAAGCCTTAAAAAGGAAAGAAGTGTGGCTGCTTTGAGAACGATCGCGGATCATCTTTTGGATATCGCACAAAATTCCGTAAATGCCAGTGCTAAGCATGTGGATTTACAATTCATGGAAACCAAAAGAGATGTGCACATCACGCTAAAAGATGATGGATGTGGGATGAGTCGTGAAATATTTTCGAGAGTTTTCGATCCATTTTTCACGACAAAAAACAAAACGAAAAAATTTGGATTGGGACTTCCTTTTTTAAAACAAAATGCGGAATTAACCGGTGGATACGTTAACCTCGAATCTAAAGAAGGAGTTGGAACCGTTTTGAAAGTGAAATTCGTTAAGAACATAGATTGCCCTCCCCTTGGAGATTTGGCTGGAACTTTTGCGAGCCTTGTGACGTCGTCACCAGAAGTTGAATGGAAAATCTTGAGGTGTTTTGAACGTAAATGTTATGCGTTCTCAAGTGATGATTTGAAAGGAATAGATCTGACTTTGCCAAGAACCATAAAGAGTATTTTTGATTTTTTTGAACATATGGAATCAAAAATTCAAAAAAACGGAGGTGTTAACGATGCCCACGATCGTTGAAACCGATCCAAGATACGAAGAACTCGACGATTACATCGAAAAAGTTAAAGACGACAAAGGAGTGCTCATAGGTGTACTTCACAAAGCGCAAGAGATCTTTGGATACCTTCCAATCGAAGTACAGCACCATATCGCAAAGAAACTAGGGATACCCGAAAGCACGGTTTACGGTGTAGTCACATTTTATTCATTTTTCACCATGAAGCCACGTGGAAAATACCAGATAAAAGTGTGTATGGGCACGGCATGTTACGTAAAAGGTGGCAACAAACTCTTGGAAAGATTAAGGGAAGAACTCGGTGTCGAGGGAGACGAACCTACAAAAGATGGCCTCTTTTCAATTCACGAGGTTAGATGTTTGGGAGCGTGCAGTATGGCTCCGGTTCTCTTGATTGGAGAGAGAGATTTTCATGGTAGGGTAACACCGGACATGATACCTCAAATCCTTGAGGAGTACAGGAAAAAGGAGGAAAGAAAATATGAAAATAAAAAGTCTTGAAGAACTTCAAAAGATAAAAGAAGAATTCTCAAAAAATTTGAAATGGCGGGATTCAAAGAAACGCGGAAAGATAGTTGTGGGAATGGGAACGTGTGGAATCAGCGCAGGTGCGAAAGAAACTTTAAAAGCCATAGTTGATGAGCTTGATAAGAATTCCATCGATGACATCGCCGTCGTTCAATCCGGATGCATGGGTCTCTGTGAAGTTGAACCGACCGTTGAAGTTCAGATCGGAGATGAAGAACCCGTTATTTACGGGCACGTGGATGAAAAGCAAGCGAGGAGAATAGTAAAAGAACACATCATGAATGGCAAGATACTGAGTGACATACTCGTAAAACGTGGAAAAGTGTGAATGGAGGTGAACAAATGGTCGTTGAAAATACCATTCTCATTTGCGCGGGTGGAGCGTGTATATCCTCCGGTGAACAATCGGTCAAATCGGTGTTGGAAGAGGAACTGAAAAAATACAACCTGAACGAAGTGGTAAAGGTTATAGAAACGGGATGTATGGGTTCATGTAATTTGGGACCTATAATGGTCGTGTATCCCGAAGGTGTTTTCTATCAAAAGCTCAAACCAGCGGACGCAAAAAAAATAGTGGAAGAACACCTGTTAAAGGGCAGGGTGGTCTCTTCTTTACTTTACAAAGGACCAACTGGAAGTATAAAACCGAAAGTAAAAGAGGAACTGCCATTTTTCACAAGACAGGTCAAAATAGCCACAAGAAATTTGGGTGTTATAGATCCTTTTAACATCGACGAATATATCGCGAATGATGGATATTTCGCTCTAAGCAAAGTTCTCAAATCTTCACCGGAATGGGTTATAGAGGAGATAAAGAAAAGCGGTTTAAGAGGAAGAGGCGGAGCGGGATTTCCGACAGGATTGAAATGGGAATTCACAAGAAAATCACGTGCGGATGAAAAGTACGTCATCTGTAACGCTGACGAAGGAGATCCCGGTGCGTTCATGGACAGATCCGTACTTGAAGGAGATCCGCACACCATCATTGAAGGCATGGAAATAGCCGGCTACGCTATAGGAGCCAGTAAAGGTTACATATACGTGCGAGCGGAATATCCTTTGGCGATCGAAAGACTTAACCATGCGATATCACAGGCAAAAGAGTACGGCCTGTTGGGAGATAAGATATTCGGAACGGATTTTTCTTTCGACATAGAACTCAGAATAGGAGCTGGCGCATTTGTATGTGGAGAGGAAACCGCTCTAATACAATCGGTAGAGGGTCTTCGCGGTCAACCCGTTCAAAAACCACCCTATCCCGCACAAAAGGGTGTATGGGGGAAACCCACTTTGATAAACAACGTTGAAACCCTGGCAAATATCCCGGTTATAATAAACAAAGGTGCCGAGTGGTTTGCCTCCATAGGAACCGAAAAATCAAAGGGTACAAAAGTTTTCGCTCTGTCTGGAAAGATAAACAACGCGGGACTGGTTGAAGTTCCAATGGGAACAACGCTAAGAGAGATAATATTCGAAATAGGAGGCGGCATCCCAAACGGTAAGAAGTTCAAAGCCGTTCAAACCGGTGGCCCTTCTGGAGGTTGTATTCCAGCCGAATATCTGGATACGCCTGTGGATTACGAATCGTTGACCAAACTGGGTACGATAATGGGTTCCGGTGGAATGGTCGTCATGGATGAAGATACGTGTATGGTAGACGTTGCGAGATACTTTTTGCAATTCAGCGCTGATGAATCTTGTGGAAAGTGCACGCCGTGTAGAGAAGGCACGAGAAAAATGCTTCAAATACTGGACAAAATAGTTGAAGGAAGAGGAGAAATGAAAGATCTCGAAACGCTTGAAGCTCTCGCTCTAACGATAAAGGATACCGCCTTATGTGGACTCGGTCAAACCGCTCCGAACCCGGTTCTTTCCACCTTGAGATACTTCAGAAATGAATACGAAGCGCATATAAAGGAAAAAAGGTGCCCCGCCAAATCCTGTAAATCCTTGATAGCTTACACCATAGATCCAAATGCTTGCGTTGGATGCACCGCTTGTGCAAAAGTGTGTCCGGTTGGAGCCATAAGTGGTCAGGTCAAGCAAACTCACCACATAGATCAAGAAAGTTGTGTCAAATGCGGAAGCTGTTACGAAGTGTGTCGTTTCGACGCGGTAAAAAAAGTTGATGCGGTGGAATTAATGGAAACGTCGAGTACACGGTGATGAATCAACTGAAAAAAGCGAGGCTTTGTCGCCTCGCTTTTTGAGGGAAGTGTTCTTTCATCTGGCTCCAAATTGATCGCACGCGTCTATAACGTACCTCATGTAAGCAACGGCTGGTCCGCCACCCATTAAACCTGCAACTAAAGCTGATTCGAGTATCTCTTGGCGAGTAGCACCTTCTTTTATGGCATTTTTCGTATGGAAAGCTATACAATAAGGGCAATGCGCTGTTATACCAAGGGCTATCGATATCAACTCTTTTATTTTGGTGGAAAGCGCGCCGGGTTTCTCCGCCTGCTTAACGAATTCCATTAAAGCTTTGGCGTAACCGGGTTCAGCTTCTCCAGCTTGTTTTAACAAATCCATGAATTGCTCGTAGTAACGATTCATATCGGCGGCTAACTGTTTTTTCTCTTCCATTCTTCTCACCCCTTTGTGAATTATTTAACTCATCTTCATTATATCACTATTAGTTCATTTTTTCACGTTAAGAATTGAAAAAGTTTTTTTGTCGCTTTCTTCATAAAATTCCCATTGTGTGTTAATTGTTGATGACTTTAAACAAAAACAAATATGCATCGCTTTTCAAGCGATAAAGAATTTTTTTCGAAGATGTCATCCCGGACCTGATCCGGGATCTCATCCTCGCTTCAAAAGGATGAGATTCCGGCTCGTAGGCCGGAATGACGTTGAGGTCAAAGACTCCATCAAGCACGTCAAGCCCGCAATGACGTTATGGTCAAAGATTCTACAGAAAATCGTCAGGCACGCCAACACACTCATCCATGAGTGCTTCGCTTTT
>CAZCZS010000096.1:1940-5541 GCA_964503355.1 uncultured Mesoaciditoga sp. | reverse complement strand
AAGTACTTCAGGCGTTATATACCCTATAGAAGGGGGCATGCTTCAAACATTAAGTGAATACGATAGGAAAGATGCAAGTTATGTTAACGAAGAACATTTTGGTCTTTCTGGTCTTAAGGAGATAATGTGTTTGTTTGAGAAAGAAAATTTTAATGCTCTCTCAAAAACATTTTGTGAATTTCTTGCATGCAAAGGTGGATGTATAAACGGGTCAGGATTAAAAGACAAAGGAGATATCATCTCACGAAAGAAAAAAGTTGTTACCCATTACAAAAACGTTAAAAGTAAAACAACAGAAAAACTAGATCTTTCAACGTTAAAATTAAAAAAACTTCCTCTGTACGATAAAAAATTTTCAGAACCGATTAAGAAACCAGCTTTTAGCCAACAAGAAAAGGATGCTGTGCTTAGAAAAATTGGAATGTTTTCAAAAGAAGATATGCTAGATTGTGGCGGATGTGGTTACAACACATGTGAAGAGTTCGCCGAAGCATGTTTAGCGGGATTGGCCGAACCTGATATGTGTATCATAAACATGAAAAGATTGGCTCAAGACAAGTTGAATATGTTGATAAAGGCTCTTCCTTTGGGAGTTGTAATCGTGGATGAAAATAAGAAAATACTGGAATGTAACGCAAAATTTGTCGAAATGTTCGTCGGCATAGAAGCCGATGAAAAGACTATATCACGATTTAAGGGGAAAGATATATCTAGATTTGTAGATGTGGAAGATATAACGTTCCTAACATTTGAAGCTGGAAGAGTTAAAAGGGTAATACGCAGTGACAATAAAGTTTTTGAGGTCTACTCTTTTGCCATTAACAAAGAAATGATAGGTATGATTTTTCAGGACATCACAAGAATTGCAGTCAAAAGGGAAACGATCGTAAAAAAAGCCGAAGAAGTTATTCAAAAAAATCTTAAAGTTGTGCAGAAAATTGCATTTTTACTTGGGGAAAACGCTGCCGAATCGGAGGTCATTTTGAATTCTTTGATAGAAGCTATAAATGCGTCGGAGGAAGAAAATGGAGAAAATCGTGGAAGTTGATTTTTGCAACGTTCCAAAACATCTCCAAAAGATTTCAGGTGACGTTTTTCAAAAGAATATTGCACCTGATAATGAGGGTAAAGTTATATGTACTCTTTCAGATGGATTGGGAAGTGGTGTAAAAGCGAATGTTCTTGCCACATTAACTACAACCATGGCTCAACAATTCATAATGAACAACATGGATGTTAAGACGGCTGCAAACATAATAAGAAGTACACTTCCAATTTGTTCAGTACGTAAGATAAGTTATTCAACCTTTACGACGGTAAACATAGATTCTGGAATTGAATTGGCAAAGATAATCGAATTTGACAATCCTCCTTATCTTCTGATAAGAAATGGGATGATCATGGACGTGAAAAAGAAAAGGATAGAACTGAAAAAACAGAAAAACATTACACGCAATTCATTGATGTATTCAAAATTTAGGATGCAGTTTGGAGATAGAATAGTTCTGTTTTCCGACGGTGTAACGCAATCTGGGATGGGAACGAAAAGATTACCCTTAGGATGGAGATTGGAAGGAGTTAAGAATTTCATATTGAAAATCTTAGAAACCAAAAAAGATATTTCAGCACGAGAGATGTCTTCTTCAGTTGTAAAGGAAGCTATAAAAAACGATCTGTTCTTTCCTCAAGATGATATAACGTGTGCTGTGCTTTATTATAGAAAAGCTAGAGAGTTACTGGTAATAACGGGACCGCCTTTTGATAAGAGCAAGGATGATTACATAGTTGAAAGATTTAAGGAATTCAAAGGTAAAAAGGTTATATGTGGTGGAACAACGGCACATATAATTTCTTCTAAACTAAATAAACACGTAAAAATCAACATTTCCGAAAGAAGTACAGATGTTCCTCCGACTTCAACGATGGAGGGAGCGGATCTCGTAACTGAAGGAATACTAACTTTGAACAAAGTTTCTAAACTTTTAGAATTACAGACTAAAAATGGTTCTTCTTCAGACGGAGCGACTAAATTGTTTGATATGCTTTTAAACAACGATTGTATACATTTCTTGGTCGGGACGGCTGTAAATGAAGCACATCAAGATCCAAATATGCCAGTTGAATTGGGATTACGCAGAATAACTGTAGAAAAAATAGTGCGTTTTTTAAGGGAAGTTTATCTGAAAAAAGTATTCGTTGAATATGTCTGATCGCTAAATGGGAGGAAAAAGAGATGTTAGAAGTGAAAATTTGTACTGGAACGGCATGTTATGTAATGGGCGGATCCGATCTTTTTTTTATCGAAGAAAAGTTATCTGATGAAGAAAGAAAAAAAGTGAAAGTGGAATTTGTGCCATGTTTAGGATATTGCAAAAGCGGTAAAGGAAAACCTCCATTTGTTCTGGTAAACGGTAAAGTATATGAGAAAGTTATCGACATAGATGTCTTAATCGAAATATTAAGAGAAAACATGAAATAGGAGGATAAAAATGTTAGCGTTGAACAACAAGGTAAATTACTTGAAAAAAAGCCTTGCCGCGGAGCTTTTGAAGCTGTTTTTTGATGATGAATTACATGAAAAAATAAACATGATTCCGATTGAACGAGTTCCAAAATTTTCTCAGCCTATAGATTGTTGTATCTTTAAAGATCGAGCCATGATCAGGAACAAGATAATGGCACTTTTGGGTATAAACATAGAAGAGGAAGAAGATGAAACAAAAGATTTGTCTTTCTTTCTTGAAAAAGCTTTAAACAGGAAAAGCGTAGATTGCCCTGTGTTGACCGTGATAGATATAGCGTGTCATTCGTGCGAGAAAGAAGAATATTATGTGACGGATTTATGTCAAGGGTGTTCTGCCAGACCATGTGAGTCAAACTGTCCTATTGGAGCGATAAAAGTGATAAATGGTAGAGCAGTTATAGACCAGACTAAATGCGTTAAGTGTGGTAGATGTAAAGATATGTGTCCCTACAATGCGATAGTTTACAAACCAGTTCCATGTGAATCCAATTGCCCTGTTGATGCCATAAGTAGGGACCCTGATACTGGAAAGGCCAAAATAGATTACGATAAATGCATATATTGTGGAAAATGTACAAAAAGTTGTCCGTTCGGTGCCATAATGGATAGAAGCCAAATCATAGACGTTGCCAAAAGTTTAAAAAATGGGAAAAACGTTATCGCTTTGGTTGCTCCCTCAATTGTAGGTCAATTTCCAGGAACGATATTACAAACGGTTTCTGCGTTGAAAGAGATTGGATTTTCAAAAGTATACGAAGTCGCATATGGCGCCGATTTAACTGCTAAAAATGAAGCCGAGGAATTGATAGAAAAGGTAGGAAGTGGTAACCAAAGTATGTTATGCAATTCTTGTTGTCCAGCATGGGTCGAAACAGCGAAAAAACATGTGCCGGAACTTTTGAAATTCGTATCAAATACCCCAACTCCAATGGCTTTTACTGCTCGAATGGCAAAAAAAGATGAGCCTTCTTCTATAACAGTTTTTATTGGCCCTTGTATATCTAAAAAATTTGAGGCGATTCATAACTCAGATGTCGATTATGGTCTTACCTTTGAAGAACTTGGAGCTTTTTTCAT
>CAZCZS010000096.1:0-1930 GCA_964503355.1 uncultured Mesoaciditoga sp. | reverse complement strand
AATGGGATAGAAATCTCAGAACTTCCGGAAAATGAATTTGATTCCCCATTTTCAACAACAGCGGGAAGAAAATTTCCCATCTCTGGAGGAGTTACGGAAGCCGTTGAGTACTATGTGAATGAAATAAATAATGATAACTCTTTAAAGGTAAGGGCTTTAAAAGTGGATGGTCTAAACAAAAAAAACATTTCTATGTTGAAAAGAATGGTCAAAAATGAAAATAATTTTAATTTCCTGGAAGTTATGGCATGTGAAAATGGCTGTGTTGGCGGACCAGGCGTGATTTCTAATCCTAAGTTAACTCGAGAAAAGATCAAAACTTATTCCACTTCTAAGTTAAAGAACGAAGAGATGAACTATTAAAGTGAAAAAGTTAACTTTTAATTAAAGTGGTAAACTTGAAGATGTAATATGAAAGATGTATAAAACATGTGAAATGTGAAAAAGATATTTTGTATATCGATTTTTATAGTTAATAAAATCACTAAATAACATATGGAGGTGATAAGAAATGGAAGAGAAACAAAACGTGAAAGTTTTAGATGTGAGAGGAGAAGTGTGTCCAGTTCCAGATGTAGAAACGAAGAGAGCGTTAAAAAAAATGAAGAAGGGAGAGATTTTAGAAGTCCTCATTGATTACCCTTTGTCTAAAGAAAGAATACCAGCCAATTCCGAGAAAGCAGGACATAAGGTGCTTTCAATAGAGGAAATAGGACCCAGTGAGTGGAAAATAAGAATTGAAGCTTAAAAAAGATAGAATGAAAGGGGTAGTCTCCGATGGAAGCGATAATATTTGGTCTTATAACCGGTTTGGCCTTTGGTTGGATATTACAACGTGGGAGGGTATGTTTCAATTCTGCGTTTCGTGATCTTTACCTGATGAAGGATAATTTTCTGTTTAAAGCTATCACTCTTGCCATGGCGATAGAACTGATCGTTTTCCCATTGATGGCGCAGTTTGGATGGATTAGAATGAATCCAAAACCGCTTAACATTATAGGACAAATCGTTGGTGGGCTGATATTTGGAATGGGAATGGTTTTGGCTGGTGGTTGTGCCAGTGGGACGACTTATCGAGTGGGAGAAGGTAACACCACCTCATGGGTTGCGGCGCTAACTTATGCTTTAACGGCAACCGCTGTAAAACATGGAGGATTAAATTGGTTTTTGAAATGGATTTCCCCTTTTACCATGAAAGTGACTCCAACCACTTCTGCTAACCTCTACGATAAGAAGGTTGGGCCAACACTGGCAACCGTGTTTCACGTTAACCATTGGATCATAGCGCTGATACTATCTGGTCTTCTTTTATTGTATGTTTTTGGTACAAAAACAACGAAACGACCGGACGCAAAAATGGGATGGAAAGCGATCGGACTTTGGCTAGTTCCAATTGCAGCATTTGGATTTTGGTCGAGTTACATAACTGGGAGACATTATGGGCTTGGAATAACTGGTGGATGGGTGAATATAACTCAATCCTATACGCAAAGTCACATGCTGAATTGGGAAGGTGCAGAGGTTATAGGAATAATAATAGCGGCTTTCATTTCAGCCGTGGTTTCTAAAGAATTCAAATTTAGGGTTCCGAAAAAGGGAATAGTGTACTTACAAACAGCCATCGGCGGAGCCTTCTTAGGATTGGGAGCTTCTTTAGCCTTTGGATGTAATATAGGTAATTATTTTACTGGCATTCCTCAACTTGCTGTGGGGTCAATAATTGCTGGAGTATGTTTCATACTTGGAAATTGGTTCATGGCATGGATTCTTTATGGGAGGTCTTGAATATGAAGATAGCAATTCAGGTGATGAATCCACCTTATACTTATGAAGATTTAGATACAGCAATAAAAATAGCTGACGAAGCTTTAAAAAGGAACCACGAAGTGAGAATATTTCTCTTTTGTGATTCCGCTCTGGCTTCAAATAA
>CAZCZS010000095.1:0-5640 GCA_964503355.1 uncultured Mesoaciditoga sp. | reverse complement strand
GGTGGTTAAGATTCATGTACAATGCACTCGGCCCAATTTTCCTGTTAGATCTTCATTTGGAAGACGCCGAGTTGATCGCGGGATACAGTAGGGGGGCTGTGTACGTCTCACTTGAAAGATGAGATATCCGTTTACGTTCACGTTCCTTTTTGTTCGAGGAAGTGCGTCTACTGTGATTTTGCCTCCACGACCCACATGGAGATGATGAGAGATTACTTTAAATCCCTTGAAAAAGAGATAGAACTTTACGGAGAGATTTTAAAAGGCAAGCACGTTAAAACCCTTTACTTTGGAGGAGGAACACCAAGCCATGTGCCTGTGAAGTACATAGAACGAACGGTAGAGAAACTCGCGAGCTATTTCTTTTTGAACGTTGAAGAGGCAACTTTTGAGTTCAATCCAGAAGATGTAAAAAGAGAAAAGGTTAAAGAACTTTTTGAAATGGGAATAAACCGTGCAAGTGTTGGTTTACAATCATCTTCAGATGAAATTTTGAGGGTTCTTGGCAGACCTTACACCTTTGAAGAATTCAAAAAAGCCTACTCCATTTTGCAAGAGAATTTTGAAAACGTTAACATCGATTTCATGTACTCGCTTCCATACGAAAGAATAGAAGACTTGGAGAATGATCTCAAAGCGATAGAAGAGCTGAATCCTTCACACGTTTCTTTTTACGAACTCGAACTTCACGAAGAAGTTCCACTTTTTTCGATGGTGAAGGCTGGTCAAGTTCGTCTTCCAACGGAAGATGAATCCGAAGTCATGTACGATATGATAATTGAAAATATGGAGAAAATGGGTTATAGAAGGTACGAGATAAGCTCATGGACCAAAGGTAAACCATGCCTTCACAACTTGAAATATTGGAGAAATGAAGATTACATCGGATTCGGTTTGTCAGCCGGTAGTCATATATCCATGAAAAGATGGGTTAACACCTCACAAATAAGCGATTACATTTCAAAATTAAGAGAGGGAAAAAAACCGATCGTTTATGAATCCAACAACGATGCATTTGAAGAGGCTTGCGAAACTCTTTTTATGGGTCTGAGACTTTCGGAAGGTGTTGAAGTGGAGGAGATGAGAAAAAAATTCGGAAAGGATTTCGACGTCGCCTTCTCAAAGATAAAGAAGTTCTGCGGTGAGATATTGGAATGTTCACCAAGGCTGAAACTCACAAAGCTTGGGATGAAATTTTCGGCGATGGTTTTGAGAGAACTCACTTGATCATCTCTCATTCGTAGAGATATTTGTACATTTTGTAATTGGAAAAAGCAGGCGTCAATTTCAAGATCACCGCCATTTTGGGTGGTAGCTTTACTTGCAGACTGGATGTTTTTGCGTAAGCCTCACCTTTTCCGAGAAGAAAGAGCGAAGGTGAATGACTAAAAAAATAAGAGAAAGGTATTGGAATCTCCTCTTCAACGCTTTGTGAGGAGAAATTCGCGAAAACAAACAGAGTGTCATCGGGATTGTCGGTGTAACGCGCAAAACCCATCAACGTGGAAGATGGAGGAATGGAAAGCTCTAAATACTTCCCACCCGAAAGGGCAGGTTCTTGCGCTTTGATCTTCAACGCTCTTATGACGAATTTTCTGAATTTTTCGTCCCATTTTTCCTCTTCCCATATCATAGGTCTTCTGTTGTCCGGATCTTCTCCGCCATCCATACCGTTTTCTTCTCCGTAATATATTAAAGGGTTACCTGGATAAGAGATCTGCAACGTTATCGCCATCTTTCTGAATTCTTCGTCTTTTACAAGCCTTTTCAATCTTGGAGTATCGTGCGAAGAGAGCATGTTCCATGAGTTTGAAAGTTTATCGACACCGATTTCTTTCACCATTCTGTCCAGTTCTTTCTTTACGATGAAAGGTGAATATGTACCATTTAAGCCTCCCAGGACCACATTCGCGAAGTAATAGTTCATCACCCCATCCAATTCTCCCTCTTTTAACCACGCCTGAGGATAGGTGCTCACCTCTCCAACCACGTAAGCGTTGGGATTAACCGATTTAGCACTTTTGAATATCAACGAATTTATCTCGTGGCCAAGATCGTGAGCGCAATCCAATCGCCAGCCGTCTATCCCCATCTTTAAGTACCTTTTTATCACGGAATTTTCATCGCTAAAGAGAATTCTTCTCAAATCTTCATTTTTGAGATTCAATTCGGCTAAGATTTTCGCGTCATGCCAACTTCTGTATTTGTTTGGCCATTCCTCGAAGTGAAAAAAATCTTTGTATTTCGATTTTTCGTCGTTGTAAGCTCCGCCAACACCGTACTTTTTGGAACGATTGAACCATTTACCATCCGCCCCAACGTGATTGAAAACACCATCCAAGATCACCGCTATATTTTTTTCATGGGCTCGAGAGATGAGTTCCTTCAAGATTTTATCGTCTCCAAATTGAGGATCTACGATGAAGTCATGAGTATCGTATTTGTGGTTCGTTTTGGCAAGAAAAATGGGGGTCAAGTACAAAACGTTGACTCCCAACGAGCTTATGTAATCCATCTTTTCGATTATTCCTTCCAAATCACCACCAAAGAACTCCATTCCCTTTGAATGGCGCGATGGTCTCTCACTCCACTTTTTCACTTGACCTCCGTCTCGAGTGTAAAGGCCATCGGAAACCTTTTTTGAGAAGTTCGGTCCTCTTTTAAACCTGTCCACGAATATTTGGTAAACTATCTGCCTCTTCCAATTCATGACTTTTTACTTTTTGTTTATCCTTACTTTGGAAGTTATCCTGTTAGACCATCTTCCGCATCTATCTCCCCAATACGCGATGGTCTCACCGTTTTCTATAACTTCGTAAACTTCACAGTTATTGGCACAGCCATCACAGTAAAAAACCCTTGTATCGTGTTTGAGTTCCGTGATTTTAAAGCCTTTGAAATTCGTTTTGCGTCCGGTGATCTCTATCTCACGCTTTGCGAGCATGGCCACTCCCCACGCTCCCATGATTTTGTTGTATTTTGGCACTATAACTTCGTGACCAACGGCATTTTCGAAAGCCTTTACTATTCCTATGTTTTCGGAAACCCCACCCTGAAAGACGAATTTTGGAAGGAGTTCTTTACCGCGCGCCAAATTGTTGAGATAATTTCTCACCAAACTCTCGGAAAGACCGGCGATTATATCCTCAGGCGTTGCTCCCATTTGCTGTTTATGTATCATATCCGATTCCGCGAAAACCGTGCACCTGCCGGCGATTCTAACGGGACTTTTGGATTTCAAAGCGTATTCTCCAAATTTTTCTATCGGAACCCCTATCCTCTCAGCCTGGTGATCGAGAAAAGAGCCCGTTCCAGCGGCGCAAACGGTGTTCATGGCGAAATCCACAACTGCGCCGTTTCTCAGGAATATTATCTTCGAATCTTGACCACCCATTTCGAATATCGTTGAAACATCCGGAACTTCATGAACTGCAGCGTAGGCGTGAGCCGATATCTCGTTTTTCACCATATCCGCTCCGACTATGACACCGGCAAGCTGCCTTCCACTTCCGGTTGTACCCACCGCTATAACCTCTATATCTCCATATTTTTTGGTTATGTAGTTGTAAGCTTCGATCATCCCGTTCTTTATCGTTATTATAGGACTTCCCTTTGTTCTCAGATAAAGTCCCTCAACGACTTCGTCGTTTTCATCTATGAATACAACCTTGGTTGTAACAGAACCAACATCTATACCAAGTGCCAATTTTTTTGCCATAAGATTACCTCCCATCATCTGGAAACGATCATTTCTTCTTTTTTGCTTATCTCTCTTCTACTTCTTATCATGTCCACAAATGCTTCCAATCTCGTTACAAATCCAGCTTCACCGGTTTGTTCGTCAAAAGAAAGACTCAAAACTGGAATGTCGTAGTCTTCGCTCACATTCGAAAGTATTTGCTTTGCCGCCGTTTCAGGCAAACATCCAAATGGTAAGACTTGAATGACTCCATCAAATCCCTTCTTCTTGTAAAGGATCGTGTTCATTATGCTTTCCTGTCCATCTCCACCTATGAAGAAATCCAAGTATCCTTTGTTGACTTCCTCCATGTGTTTGAGATGCTGTTTCGTTTTCAATATCCTATCGAGAGTCCAATTCGTAACCCATAAGGATCTGTCCACATCCACTCCCATGTAAGCGAGTTTTTTCTCTATTTCAAGGTTGTTTGAATAATCCATCAGCATGTAAGCCTCTCCCACCAGACCAACTTTTGGAAGCTCGACATCTTCATCGTGTTCTATTTGCTCCATCTTTTCGAGCTCTTCGGCAAGTATTTTTTTTATCGCCTTTATCTTATTTGGAGCTTTATGAATTCTCTCAAACGCTCTGTTAAAGGCTTTTTCAGCGCTTCCTGAAACTCTTTCTCGCGGTATGAGGTGATACATCTTTCTTTCCAATTGTTCGATGGCGTAAACTTTCCATCCGGCGATGACAAAAGCGCGTATACCCGTCCACGGTGCGTGCCAACCGACGAGTTTTATGAGCTTTTTGAAAAATCTTGGTACACCTTTGTACCACGGTGGATAGATTCCTTCGACGTTGACAACTTCAAAGTTGTGAAGGCCCATATCGTGTAATATCTTGTAATAGAGTGGACTGTAGTAACCGAATCTGCATGGTCCATAACTTTCCAACGAAACTATTTTGAAATATTTATCCGGATTTTCTTTCAATATCTTCACGAATTGTCCCAACAAGATTTTGAACGGAAAACACATTCCCTCTGGAGAATTCGAAACACCTTCTTTTAAAGTCTTGGTGTTGCTGGGATCAGGCACCACGACATCGTACCCTAGTATTTGAAAAAAGCTTTCAAAGGCCGCGTACGAGTATCCCATTCTTGGAAACGTGTAAGTGATCTTACGACGAGGCAACCAAACCATCTCCTCTCTTCACGCGTATCAGGTCGACAAACGCTTCTATTCTCGTTACAAGACCGGCATCTCCGGTTTGTTCGTCAACGACTATGTGCATCAAAGGCTTACCGGTTTCCTTGGAGTACAAATCCAAAAGTTTTTGATATATGGCGCTTATTCCACAGTTGAAAGAGGAAACCGTTATCACACCGTCCACGTCTTTTGAATCCATGTAGTACATTCCGCCTTTGGCCGCGGCGTTCGCCTGAAACCAAAAGAGGTCTTTCACCATGTATTTAACGTAATGCTTGTAAAGCTTTGGATCCAGCATGTCCGTGGTGACCGGTCGAATTTTCGCTTCTTCCAATTTCTCTATTATATTTCCATTCATGTAACCATCGTAAATATCGTAAGGGAAACCCGCCAACGCGACTTTGTATCTGCTTGTTTTCACCTCTTTTTTCAGCAACTCGTTAAGGTTGTTTATGTGTTGAACCACTTCAAGAAAGTTATGACCTTTTCTCAAGCACTCGGTCGCCTTTTTTTGAAGGGCTATCCCATCCTTCACGGCCTTTTTTACTCTTTTTTCAGAATCGCCTAGCTGGTTGCCGATTTTTTCGAATGCTTCGAAAAGAGGTGCGTTTCCCTGATTAATGTACATATTCACTTTCAATATTCTGTCAGCGTCTTTTCTGAAAGCGCTTTTTACCAAGTCCGGCATCGCGGCGAGTTTTGGACAAGTGTATTTGTACTTATCTTCGCTCACAACTCTTGGAACGAAGA
>CAZCZS010000094.1:0-5727 GCA_964503355.1 uncultured Mesoaciditoga sp. | reverse complement strand
GATTTTTCAGCGATGTGTCCATATACCCACGTCTTTCATCCGAGAATTCTTCTTCTGTGGACGTGGTGATAAAAGTCGTTGAAAGCAGCAAACCAAGGAAATTCAACATATCCCTCAAAGCCGGTCAAGCTAAAGAGGGACAGCCTTGGTACAGCGGAATAACGGCAAGTGGAAAGATCGGATTGTCCAATTGGAGCGGATTTGGTCAAAGTTTGGACGTGGGGGTCAACCTTGGTCAAGAATCAAACGCGCATTTGAATTACGGTGTGATATTTCCGTTCAATTTGCCGATGAATGCAAAAGCAAGTTTGTACTACAAAACTCTGAAACCTTTTAAAACCGTTGACGGTGAGAATTTGTACTACAACGAGACGAGATACGGCTTCTCATCCAGCCTTGGATATCAACCAGATGTTCACACCTCTTTCAACGTTGGAGGGCACTTTGAATGGTTCGATAGAACGCAAGGAGCGACTCCCGTTGATTTTGGTCCCGCGTCTGGTACAAGTCGAGAACTGAACTTCGTTTTCAATTACGTGAACGTGGATAACATCTTCTCTCCGATGAAAGGTGTTAAATTATCTTTGGGAGCCAAAATGGCGGGCTTCGGTGGAACGGAAAATTACAGAACTCTCAGCGCTATGGTAGCCGGCTATCTTCCTCTATTCGAAAATTTCTCCATAGCAGGTCGTGTGTTGATGGGTACTTCGTATGGAAAAGATTTTCAAGTTGGTGGCTCAACGACGGTGAGGGGATGGAAAGCCAGAAGCGGAGCACAGGAACTGGTAACCAATCTTTCTTTGAGATACGCTTTACCGTCAAACGTACCCATAACGTTGAACGCTTTTTACGATTGGGGAGGGGCAAAGGACGACCTCTTCGAGAATGGAAATCTGGATTACGATTTCATCAATTCAGTTGGAGTTGGAGTCGCTATTCAAATTCCTTACCTGGGAGTGTTAAGGGTGGATTTCCCGTTCAAGGCTCAAAACGGAAAATTTGAATATTCCGGAATGTCTTTCGGTATTGGACAGATGTTCTGACGCGAGTGTGATATAATTTGTCCATAGAACACGTAAGCGTGTTGACAAACGAAGTCGTGGAATGGCTTGATAACCTTCAAAATGGTGGCATATGCGTTGATTGTACCGTGGGAGGAGGAGGCCATTCGTTTGAAATTCTAAGAAGGTATCCAACGGTCGAAGTTGTGGGTCTGGATAGAGATGCGGATGCTTTGAGGATCGCGAGTGAAAGATTGAAAGAATTCGGGGAACGTGTGAAGTTGATTCGTGCCAATTTTGCGGAAATGGAAGATGTCTTGAATTCACAATCCATCATCGAAGTTGACGCCGTGCTCGCCGACGTTGGAATGTCATCTTTTCAACTTGATAACGAAAAACGGGGTTTTTCATTCGAAAAAGACGGTCCTCTGGATATGAGAATGGGATTGAACGAAAAGAGCGCCTTTGACGTGGTTAACGGATATCCCGTTGAAAAACTGGCAAACGTGATATACGAATACGGTGAAGAACGTTTTTCCAGAAAAATAGCGCGCGTCATAGTTGAAAGAAGACCGATCAACACGACCTTTGAGTTGAGAGATGCCGTCGTTCGCGCGATACCGCTTAAGTTCAGAAAAGGGTGGAAGAAAAACGTAGCTCGCGTTTTTCAAGCTATAAGAATAGAAGTGAACGGGGAACTTGACAATTTGAAGGAAATGATCGAGTCTTCGAAAAGAAAGTTGAAAAGTGGGGGCAGGATAGCGATCATATCGTTCCATTCCTTGGAAGACAGGATTGTGAAGAGGAAATTCTTGGAAGAAGGATTCATTCCCCTCACGAAAAAACCGATCATTCCCTCCGAAGAGGAAAAAATGAAAAATCCACGATCCAAGAGTGCAAAACTAAGAGTGGCAGAGAGGGTTCAGCATGTCTTTAAAAGTTGATCTGTTGACGAAAGGAACAGATGCTTGGGAAGAAAGTTCACAACGCACCACTTCCATCGAAAGTGTGGGTTTGCTCCGTGCGATAGCGGTAGGTGGAGCGATCTTTCTTTCGTTGAGCATTCCGTTGATGTTCAACGTACAGACGAAAAAATACGCATCCGAGATCACGGCGATGAACTTGAAGATCAAAAGTGTAAGTGCCAAGATCGTAACCCTTAAAGGCTCGATAAACTCTTTGTTGGAAACGTATTTCCCCAATGCGCGTTCCGTTGAGATCGATGGAGAAAAATTCTACGTAAGAAGCAAATGAACGAAAGAATAAAACTCGTTCTCTTTCTTTTTCTTGTAAGTCTTTCTTTTTACGTGATTAGGGCGTTTATCATTTCCTACTCCTTCAAACCCGTGAAGATTTCTCCCGCCGTAAGTTATTTTCCCGCTCCATTTGGAAAGATCATCGCGAACGAAGGAGAACAGCTGCTTTTCAGTTCACTTTATTACGACGTTTATCTTGATATAAAATACGCCAAAGTCATTTCGACTTTAAACGGTTGGAAGTATCCAGATATCGTTTACAACGCACTCGATTTTTTCAACTTTCCCGTGGGTGAAAACACGTTGAACAAGATAAAAAAAGGTGTTGGTGGAATCGAGATAGGCGTTGTTTCAAAGGAAAAAGTTTTAAAAATCCCAAAAAAATACAGGAATTTTCTCAACATCACAACGGTCTACAAAATCTCCTCACCGCCTACTCCGACGAAGATACTCGTCAAAGCCATATCAAAAGAATACCACGATTTTCTTCGCCCTAAGAAGAAGGGAGAAGTGGTTTACGCAAAATTCGGACCTTATAAACTTTATTCGGATGTTAAAAAGATAGTGGATCCGGTTGGAGGGGATACACTTTTAACGAATGTAGATCCACGCATCCAATCGTTCGTGTATCAAGAGGCGAAGAAGGTCGTTGAAACGAACGATGCCAGTGGGGCTCAAATAATAGTGATGAATCCAAAAACGGGTGCCGTTCTGGCGATGGCTTCAACGTGGCCGTGGAACGCTCCTGTTATGAACGTCTTCGAACCGGGCTCAACCGTTAAGCCACTTGTCTTCGCGGCGGCCTTACAAGATGGAGTGGTGAGCACTTCAACAACCTTTTCAACACCGTTTTTCATACCTTCGCCCAACGTGTCGTTGGTGATACGAGACGCCGAAAATCATCCTTGGCCTATAGACTTAAGACAAGCTTTGGTGTACTCATCCGATGTGGCCGAGATGAACATAGCCCGTCGCTACATTAGGAGATATGGAAAAAAGGCTTTCTACGAATGGTTTTTGAAATTCGGCTTTGGTTCTAAAACGGGAATAGATTTACCCGACGAAGTTAAAGGTTTGCTACCCCCTCCAGATAAATGGTATTCCATAGGAGGAGTGGAAATGTCAATAGGTCAAGGCTTGGCGGTAAGTGGAATACAACTCATCACGGCTCTTAACTCGATCGCGAACGGTGGATATCTCGTGAAACCTCATGTTGTCAACGAGGTGCTTTCCCCATCCGGAACTGTCGTGTATCGCTACAGCGTTGAGAAAAAAAGGATCATAGATGGAAAGATCGACAACGTGATAAAAGATTTCATGATAGATGTTGTAAGAAACGGTACCGGTAAACGTGCAAAACTCGAAGGGGTGGTGGTTGCCGGTAAAACGGGAACAGCGCAAAAACCTTTGAATGGAAAAGTTTCGACGCAAGGACCATATTTTTCGCTTTTCTACGGATTTTTTCCAGCTGAAGATCCGATCTATTCTATTTTGGTCGTAGTCGATCAACCTTCAAAAGGAAAATATTACGGCGGAGATGTTGCCGCACCGATCTTTCACGATGTTGGACAATACATATTGAATTTGAAGGGATATCCAAATCGTTTAAAATCAAGAAAACGGATCTTTCTTCCAACCGTTTTTCCAAATTTGAAAGGCTTAACCTTGAACGAAAGTTTACAACTTTTAAGAGAACTGTCCATTCCCGCGAGTAAAGTGAATTTCAGCGGAAATGGTGTGGTGATCGGACAACTTCCCCCTCCTTACACTCCACTTTTGAAAGTCAAAAATGTTAAAATCTATCTTGGGCCTTCATTTTGAAAGAGGTGATGTTGTGAGTAGACTCGTGTGTTACAAATTAAGCAAAAAGTTCGGAAAAAGGGTGGCCGTTGATGAAGTTTCACTGTCCATAAAAAGCGGGGAAATAGTTGGAATATTGGGACCAAACGGAGCGGGGAAAACCACTTTTTTCAACATGATCCTTGGCTTGGTGATCCCGGATGGCGGTAACATCTTCAAAGATTCCACCGAAATAACCCATCTGCCTGTCTACAAAAGAGCACTTGGAGGTATAACGTATTTGGCTCAGGAGCCTTCGATCTTCGCCGGTTTATCCGTTGAAGATAACTTGCGCGTCGTTATGGAAAACTCCAACCACTCCAAAGTTTTCATAGAGAGAAGGATAGATGAACTTCTTTCGAAATTCGGCTTGAAGGAATTGGCAAAGCAAAGGGCGGATCTCCTCTCAGGTGGAGAAAAAAGAAGACTAGAATTGGCAAGGATGATGACACTTTCACCGGATTTTTTGTTGTTGGACGAACCTTTTGGAGGAGTTGATCCAATAACCGTTAAAGAGATACAGGATTTTGCCAAACGTTTGAAAAAGCAAGGACTTGGAGTCATAATAACGGATCATTCGGTTGAAAGGATCGTGGAAGTTGTGGACGAACTGTACGTGATTCACAAGGGAAGACTTTTGGCCAAAGGTGAACCGGATGAAGTTTTGAGAGATCCAGATGTTAAGAAGTACTATCTTGGTGAATGAAGAACTTCTTTTATTCGTTGGGCCATCTTTTTCCCAACCACTTTGCTCACTTCTTCAAGCGAAGCGTTCTTTATTCCGTTAACGCTTTTGAAGGCTCTCAACAGAGCTTTCTTTCTTTTTGGTCCTATTCCTTTTATCGAATCCAAAATGGAATGCGTCATCTTCTTATCTCTAAGGAGGTAATGGTAAGAAGTGGCAAACCTGTGCGATTCATCTCTCACGGCGATGAGAATCTTCAACGCCTCGTCGTTCAAGGAAAGGTGAAGATCTCTTCTTTCATCCGCAAAGACTATCCTTTCATCTTCTTTCGCGAGCCCTACAACATTTTGATACGTCAAATCACTTGATTTTAACGCTTCGACAACCGCGCTAACCTGACCCTTTCCGCCGTCTATAAGTAAAAGATCGGGTAAGGGATGTTTGGAGTATCTTCTTTTAACCACCTGTCTCATGGCTTCAAAATCATCGGGATGGGAAAAATTCGCCAGTCGATACTTTCTGTAAAGGGACTTTTTAGGCACACCTTCCACAAAGGTGACGACGGACGCAACCGTCAAAGTTCCAGCGGTATGTGAGATATCTATTCCTTCTATAGTTTTGGGAAGTTTTTTTAAATTCAGCACTTCCTTCAATTTTTTCAAAGCGGAGAGTTTTTTAGATCTAGAATTCAAGATCTCTTTTAAATTGGCATCGAGCATCGCCATAAGGGCTTTTTCGTAAGATTTTTGAGGAGTTTTTATCGTCGCCTTCAATCTTTTTGACCAACTTTTCATCCCTCTGAATTCCTCGTTCACAAGAATTGTGGGTGGAATTTCTTGTCCTTTTCCAAAATAGTACTCTTTCAAAAATTCGGGATGATCACCGTTGAATTCAAATTCGAGCTTTGCCAACAACATACCCTTGCGCACTTTCATAAGGAGAGCGG
>CAZCZS010000093.1:0-5829 GCA_964503355.1 uncultured Mesoaciditoga sp. | reverse complement strand
ATGAAAAGAAGTTTGGTGATTCTTGCGCTGAGTTTGTTGGTGGTCATGACTTTTGCGATGGCCTCTTCAAACATGGTGGTGGAAGAAACCATAGGCTTGATTCCAACTCTTGATCCGGCGTGGTCTTACGATACGGGATCGGGAGAGGCTATTTGGCAACTTTATGACAATCTCATTCAATACGATGGTTCAAGCATTTCACAGTTCAAGCCCATGATTTCCACAAATATACCAAATGAGAAGGATGAAACCATACTCGACAACGGAATGACTTACGTGTTTCACATTCGTCAAGGAGTTTATTTTCACAACGGTGATCTTTTAACTCCACAAGACGTGGTGTATTCCTTGGAAAGAGCAGTTATATTTGACAGGGCTGGTGGACCTTCATGGATGTTAGCAGAGCCACTTCTACCGGAAATAAACGGCGCATACGTCGATAGTATTGAACAATGGGCCGTTAAGCTTGCAGGGGTAAACAAATACGAAGATTTATTTGTGGAAGGCACAAAAACTCCAAAAAACGAAAAGTACAAAAAAGCGCTGATTTCCGCTTTCAATTTGTTGGCAAAGGATTTTGAAATAAAGGGGAACGACGTGATAATTCACCTTCCTCACGCTTATCCTCCGTTTCTTTACATCCTCGCTCATGGCGTTTCTGAATCTTCGATACTCGATCAAAAATGGATGATCTCCAAGGGTGCGTGGGATGGGAAAGCCGATACATGGTGGAAATACCACAACCCCACAAGGGAAAAAGCCCCACTTTACTCGATTGAAAACGGTAGCGGTCCGTTCACACTTGAAAGATGGACAAAAGGCAGAGAGATCGTCTTCAAGAGATTCGATCACTACTGGGCTGGTCCCGCGAAGATCGAGTACGGAATCATAAAGAAAGTTCCAGAATTCACGACACGAAAACTCGATCTTTTACGCGGAAACGCTGATACCATTTACGTTCCAAGACAATACATAAAACAGGTGGAGAACGTTCCGGGAATAAAGGTGATAAAAGGACTTTCCGTTTTAAGTGTGGATGTTGGAGTTTTTAACTTCAACATAAACTCGATGGGAAATAGGTACATCGGTAGTGGAAAACTGGATGGAAGAGGCATACCAGCGGATTTCTTCTCAAACGAAGATGTGAGATTGGCATTTGAATATCTCTTCCCCTACAAAGTTTTCATAAAACAGATATGGATGAATCAAGCGATCGTTCCAAACAGCGTTATTCCAAAAGGACTTTTTGGATACAATCCAAACGATCCGAAACCATTCTCCCAAAATCTTGCGAAGGCAACTGAGTATTTCAAAAAAGCTTACAATGGAGAATTGTGGAAGAAAGGCTTTACCATGACACTCGTTTACAACACGGGTAACATTCAACGACAAACGGCATGTGAAATGATAAAATTCTATGCAAGGCGTATCAATCCAAAATTTCACATCAACGTTGTGAGCGAACTTTGGTCTTCTTTCTTGGATGATTACGCAAATGGAAGGCTTCCGTTCTTCGTCGTTGGATGGTCCGCCGATTATCCGGATCCTTACGATTTCGAACAACCATTTTACTCTCCAAATGGTGCATATGGTTCTACCATTGGAAAGAATTACGCTAAGTGGGCAAAAGAGAACATGGAAGAGCTGCTGATAAAATCCATGAAAACCGTGAATCAGTCAGAAAGGGCCAAGATATACACGAAAATGAACGAGTTGGCTCATGATCACGCCATATACATGTTCCTTGATCAACCGTTGGCAATGCACATTCAACGCGCTGATCTTAAAGGATGGTATTACAATCCGATGAGGCCCGGTATTGATTTCTACTCGCTTTACAAGTGATTCACCTTTCTTGAATGAGAAAATGGATGAAAAGGGTCGGGTTTCTGACCCTTTTCTTTTTTGTTAAAATCAACATCTTCATCACGATATGCATCTTGAAACGTAACGATGTGAAGCTTTATAATTTGGTGAGTTTTTGTTTTGTAAAGATATAAAAAACGTTTTATCTTTGGTGAGGTGAGGAGGAGAAAAATGGAATAAAAGACATTTTAGTTATTTGTGGGAATATCTGGTAAAATATTTCTAAATTGATTCGGAGTCAGCACTTTATTTTATTCCACAGAGAGGATGGTGTTTCACTTGATAAGCTTCATAATAAGAAGGCTTCTTTTGTTACCCGTAACCCTTTTAGGGCTTACCTTTTTGATATTCTTTTTCACATCGTTTTTATCACCTTATCAACTGCTCAGTGCGTACGTTCAAGATCCTCGTCAGCTCCAAGGTGCGAACGTGGAAAAGTTAATAGAAAAATACGGATTGAAGAAGAATTTTCTCGTGAAATATGGAAATTGGCTTGAGAAGATAGCGGTGGGTAACTTTGGATGGTCTCTCTCCATGAACGAACCGGTTATTCAAGTTATCGAGCAAAGATTTCCGGCCACGCTCGAACTCACCATATACGCCATCATACCGGTTATATGGATAGGAATTTGGTTGGGAGTAATTGCCGCCGTCCATCACAATGGAGTGATAGATCAGATATTGAGGGTGGTAGCGCTGTTGGGATATTCCATTCCGGCCTTCGTGCTTGGCTTGCTCATCCTTTTCATATTCTATGGCGTTTTGGGATGGCTTCCACCGGGCAGACTCGATCAATGGGCGCAGATGATAGTTTATTCGAAGAATTTTCATCAATACACTGGCTTGATAACGATAGATGCGCTTTTGAATGGAAATATTCCGATATTTTTGGACGCTCTTAAACATCTTATAGCTCCCATTCTCACTCTTTCCTATCTTTCATGGGCTGGTTTGTTAAGGATAACACGTTCTTCGATGTTGGAGGCTTTGGGGCAAGATTACATAAGAACCGCAAGGGCAAAAGGGCTAAGTGAAAAAGTGGTTGTCAACAAACACGCGAAAAGGAACGCCCTTATTCCTGCAACGACCATAGCTGGAATGATGTTCATAGGAATGCTGGGAGGCGTTATAATCACTGAGACGATTTTCAACTATCCAGGCATAGGAAGTTTTTCCGCACAAGCTGCCGAACAATTCGATTATTCAGGTGTTCTTGGTGTGGCCGTCATCTATGGACTCATAACGATAATAGGAAACTTGATAGTTGATATCTCGTATGCCCTGATAGATCCAAGGGTACGATTGGGGTGAGCTGATATGGAAGGTCTTCTTAAGATCCTGAAAAAATTGATGAGAAATCCCACATCTTTTGCCGGCTTGATACTCGTTTTGTTCTTTGTGGCAATAGCGATTCTGGCTCCCGTCTTGGCAAAACCTCCGTATCCTGACACGCCGTATCAAATGCCGCAGAATGGTTGGTCATCCGTTCCACAACCACCTTCTCATGAGGATATCTTTGGAACGACGGAAGGTCAGTACGACATATACTACGGTATCATCTGGGGAACTAGAACCGCATTCAAACTTGGAATAGTGGTCATAGGTTTGTCGTTGATAATAGGTCTCTTTATTGGAACCATTTCCGCTTACTTTGGAGGATGGGTTGATGAAATTTTAATGAGAATAACCGATATCTTCCTTGCCTTTCCATTTTTGGTTGGTGTGATAGTCATCGTAACGATGCTTGGTCCAGGTTTATCACACGTGATGTGGGCTTTGGTGATATTCTACTGGATGGGTTATGCCAGGCTCATACGAGGAAGTGTTTTAGAAGTCAAAGAGAACGATTACGTTATGGCTGGTAGAGCTTTGGGAACACCGGGAACCAGAATAATAACCAGGCATATTCTCCCAAACGCCATATATCCTGTTTTCATTCAAGTTTCTATGGACATGGCAACCATTCCCCTTACGGCTGCGGCTTTGTCCTTTTTAGGATTGGGTGCACCCGTTGGATACGCTGACTGGGGACAGTTGGTTTCATTCTCCAGAAATTGGATAATTTCATCAAGCGGTGGAAGTCCTTTCGCTTATTGGTATACGATAACTTTTCCAAGTTTGGCGATAGTTCTCTACGCGATGGGTTGGAATCTTTTGGGCGATGCTCTTAGGGACATATTAGACCCAAGAATGCTCATATAGGACGTGATTGAGATGGCTAAGGATGTACTTTTACAGGTTAAAAATCTTCATACCGTTTTTCACACCGAAGACGGCACGGTTGAAGCCATTGGTGGTGTTGATTTTGAAGTAAGACAAGGAGAAACCCTCGGAATAGTCGGTGAATCCGGTTGTGGAAAAAGTGTTACATCTTTGTCTATAATGCGACTTCTTCCCAAAGGAATAGGAGAAGTTCCAGAAGGTGAAGTCATATACAAGGGAAAGAACCTTTTAAAACTTCCAGAAAAAGAGATGAGAAAGATCAGAGGGAAGGAAATCTCCATGATCTTTCAGGAACCTATGACGGCGCTGAATCCCGTTTACACGGTGGGAGAACAGCTGGCAGAAATGGTTGAACTTCATCTGGGAATGAGCAAAAAAGAAGCGTACGAATACGCCGTTAAGATGTTTGAAAAAGTTGGAATTCCGATGCCGGAAAAGCGTATATACGAATATCCTCACGAGTTAAGCGGTGGGTTACGACAAAGGGCCATGATAGCCATGATGATGTCTTGCAATCCAAGTCTGCTGATAGCAGATGAGCCAACGACGGCATTGGATGTTACCATACAAGCGCAGGTTTTGGATCTAATGCGTGGTCTTCTAAAGGAGTACAATTCATCCCTTATAATGATCACTCACGATCTTGGTGTAATAGCCGAAATGGCCGATAGAGTAGCCGTTATGTACGCTGGAAAGATAGTGGAGTATGCGGATATAGTACCGCTTTTCAAAAAACCTTCACATCCATACACGGTTGGATTGATGCGTTCAATCCCAAGGCCGGATGTTGAGGTTGATAGACTCGACTCGATAAAGGGAGTCGTTCCGGATTTGTTCCACATGCCTAAAGGATGCAGATTCAACAACAGATGTCCTTACGCGATAGATAAATGTTTTGAAGAAGAACCACCTCTTTTTGAAGTTGAACCGGGACATTTTTCCAGGTGCTGGCGCTATCAAGAAATGGAAGAACTTTCAAAACATTGGGAAAGTGGTGAGGAAGTTGGAAAAACTTCAAGATAACTCTACAACCCAAACGGGTGAAAATGTACTTTTGGAAGTGAAAAATCTTAAAAAATATTTCCCAATAAAAGCCGGCGTTTTCAAAAGAACTGTCGGATGGGTAAGAGCGGTTGATGATGTATCCTTTTTCATAAGAAAAGGGGAAACTCTTGGTCTCGTTGGTGAATCCGGATGCGGAAAGACGACGACGGGAAGAACCATTTTAAGACTCATAGAACCCACAGCTGGCAGCGTTCACTACAACGGAATGGATCTTTTGGCCCTTTCCAGGAGAAAGATGAACAAGTACAGAACGAAGCTTCAAATGATCTTTCAAGATCCGTACGGTTCGCTGGATCCGAGAATGAGGGTAAAAGACATAATAGCTGAGGGACTGAAATCAGCTCACATTGGAAATAGAAAAGAAAGATATGATATGGTGAAAGAATACATGGAAAAAGTTGGACTTTCTCCATTGTATATGAACAGATTCCCTCATGAATTTTCAGGTGGTCAACGTCAAAGAATAGGAATCGCTCGTGCGTTGATAATGAATCCGGAACTGATAGTTTGTGATGAAGCCGTTTCAGCTCTTGACGTTTCAATTCAAGCTCAAATACTCAATCTTCTTGATGATTTACAAAAAGAGTTCCATTTGACGTATCTCTTCATAGCTCATGACTTGAACGTTGTAAAACACATAAGCGATAGAATAGTGGTCATGTATCTCGGAAAGAT
>CAZCZS010000092.1:0-5916 GCA_964503355.1 uncultured Mesoaciditoga sp. | reverse complement strand
TTTTTCAATGAACTTTGTTACATCCCAATCTTTTTTCGTTACTTTCGTGCACAACGTGAATAAACTACTGTAACTTCATAGATGTTATCTGTCGTTTCAACCAGTTGTTTAACTTTTTTGCCCTGCTCAAAGTGTGAGATTCTGAACTTATACGTAGTATCGGCTCTGTACCTGAAAAACGTGTCAAAATCCATTCTCCGTTGTCTAAAATGAATTTCTTTCCATCGATTTCTCTTGTTTCAACGATCTTTTTTCCAAGGATTTCTGTTAACTTTTGAGACAGAAATTTGGTGGCTTTAACTTTGAGTTCAGGTGTAAGTCTGAGATCATCTTCATGAAAAAAGAGTCTTTCTCCCATCTTTTTGAAAAGTTCTTTCATTATGATGGAAAGAGGTTTTTTCATAACAGAGAGCATTTCAAGTATCAACATACTGGCGTAGACTCCGTCTTTTTCCATAATGTGCCCTCTAAAAGTTATCCCTCCGCTGCTTTCACCTCCTATCAGGGCTTCATGTTCAACCATGGCTTTTGCAACGTGCTTAAAGCCTACTGGCACTTCGTAAACTTCTTCTCCAAACTTTTCGGCTAGAATGTCCAAATTGTGACTGGTAGAAACGTTTCTCACAACACCACCTTTTTCTCCTTTGATTTCGTGAAGGTAATGATAAAGTAAAAGGATGATCTCGTTTGGATGAATGAAGTTTCCTTTCTCATCCACAATGGCAATTCTGTCCGCATCACCGTCCACCGCGATTCCGATATCGTAATTCCCTTCTTTTACTGTGTTTATGAGAACACTCAAAGATTTTTCAGAAGGAGCTGGAGAAATGCCACCAAATAAAGGATCCCTTCTCGCGTGGATCATGCTAAGATCGCATCTTGCACTGACAAGTGCGAATTGAATCGTGCTGGCACCAGAACCGTACATCGAATCAAAACAAACGTGGATATGAGATCTCTTTATAGATTCTATATCTATTTTTTCTTCGAGATAATCAAGATAATCACCTCTGAAATCCTCTATTTGAGCGTATCCGGCTTTTTCAGCTTTTTCGAAAGGTATCCAAGGTATGGAAAGCGCATCGAATGAATTTGCCTCTTTTTCTATGTTAGACGTCACATCTATTGGTGCTGGCAACCCTTCGCTGTTTTCAAATTTAACGCCGTTGTATTCCGGTGGGTTGTGGGAGGCTGTCAACACGATCCCACCTCCCGCTTTCTTCTTCAAAACGGTGAACGTCACAACAGGCGTTGGAAGTGAGGAACTACTTAAATACACCTTTATGTTGTTAGCCGCAAATACCTCTCCGCATATTTTCGCGAACGTTTCAGAAAGAAAACGATTATCGTAGCCTATAACGATTCCATTTTTGTCAAGACCTGCTCTTATAAGATGATTCGCGATAGCCTGTGAAACTTTTCGTAAATTCCTACTCGTAAATCCTCTTCCTATTTTTGCCCTCCATCCGCCGGTTCCGAAATGAATGAATCTTTCCTGTTTAACTTCCAACTCTTCTATTTCCCTCTCGGCCATGATGTTTTCGGCACGCTTAAGATCTTCTTTTGTATTCACACCTAAATATTCACTCTCGTCAAAACTCATGTAAGTTTGAACTTTAAATCCCTTTCTTATGGCAACGTTGACAAGTTCCGGTATGTAGTATTCCCCTTTACTTGCCGGCCTTATTTCGGAAAAAAGAGGCAAGATTTTTCCAGCTTTGACCACGTACATTCCGATGTTATATTCCCATGGTGGTGAATCGCTGGGACGCATTTCTTCCTCCACGTACAAAAGTTTTTTCGACTTATCCTTAACTACAAGCGCGTAAGGATATTTTTTCGAAGATAGGCCCGTTAAAAGTGTCACATCCGCTTTTTTTAAGCGATGGAAATTCAAAATTCCCGATATGGAAGAAGGTCTTATAAGAGGTGTATCGGCGTACATGACAAGCACGTTTTCTTCTGCCTTGATTCCTTCAATTCCATATTTCAAAGCATCTGCGGTGCCAAGTGCTTTAGGTTGAATCACGTATTCAAAGCTTTTACCAAGTCGTTCCCTTATCTTTTCCGAGTTGTTTTTTCCCACAACCACACGTATTTTTGCGTCGTTGAAAATGCTTTTAACGTTATCTATAACATGAAGGATGAGAGGTTTTCCATTCATTTCAACTAACGGCTTGGGCGTTTTTCCTCCCATTCGGGTTCCCGTCCCACCGGCAAGTATCACAACGTACATTCCAACTCCTCCTTTTTTAACTTCAATTCTTTTTCAACCTTTCAATCCCGTATGAGTTATTCCCTCAACCATGTATTTTTGCATGAACAAATAGATTATGAACAGTGGAATGACGGCCAAAAACGATCCCGTTAGCAAGAGATTCCAGCGTGCTCCGTATTGAGATTGAAATTGCGTTAACGCCATCGGAAGTGTCATAAGATTATCGCTGCTTATATACAGGATGGGTCTTAAAAGGGCATTCCAATTGTTCATAAAAGCTATGATGAACAAAGTGGCAATGGGAGTTTTTCCCAATGGAAGAAAAACGTACCAATACAATTTAAAAGGTCCCGCACCATCTATGACAGCCGCATCTTCAAGATCTTTTGGTATGTTCTCGTAGAATTCTCTTAGGAGAAACGTTCCAAAAGAACCAACCAAAAAAGATGGCACTATTAATGGAAGATAGCTATCCAACCATCCTAATTTCATCATCAACAAGAATTCGGGAATTATAGTGACTTGCAAGGGAACCATCATAGTTGCCAACAGCAATCCGAAAAGTACATTTTTACCTTTAAAATTCATTCTTGCAAAAGCAAATCCTGCCAACGAACACGTGAGAATTTGACCAAACGCCGCACTGAAAGAAACGAAAAGACTGTTGAAAGTGTACCTTAAGAAATGGTATTGAGAAAGAACGATTTTGTAATTGTCGAACATGCCTGGTTTGAAGAGTTTGTCGGGAATAAAAGATGGTGGAATTCTGAATATATTCTGTTCTGTGTTAAAAGAATTCACGATCATCCAAAAAAACGGGAACACCATTACAATTGCGAATATCGTGAGAATAGCGTAAATTGAAATGTTTTTTATCGTTTTGTAACTCACATTCTCACCTCATCGTTAATATTGATATTTTACCCAACGCTTCTTAAGATAAAAATTCACAAGGGTTATTCCACCGACTATGGCCAAAAGGATGTAGGCCATAGCAGAAGCGTATCCCATTCTGTAAAAAACGAAAGCATTTTGATATATACCGTAAACAAGGGTGGTAGAAGATGTGCCAGGCCCTCCCCTTGTCATGGTGTATATAATTTGGAAATTTCTAAACGAATCTATTATGGCTATGATCAGCACGAAAAAGGTCGTTGGAGAAAGCAAGGGTAAAGTTATATGCCAAAAGGCCTGTCTTGGCGTCGCACCATCTATTTTAGAGGCTTCGTAAATCGTTCGAGGAATATCTTGAAGACCCGCTAGAAATAATATCATGTAATAACCTGCCATCTTCCACGTCATCACGAAGGCTATACTCATAAGAGCCCATTTGGAATCTCCCAACCATGAAGGGCCGTTTATACCAAAAAGTTGAAGAAAATTATTCAAAAGACCGTATTTTGGGCTCAACAGCCATCCCCATACCAATCCTATGGCAACGGCAGAAGTGACCACTGGTGAAAAGAATATCGCCCTGAACGAAGTGATTCCTGGCATTTTTCGGTTGACAAGCACGGCTAAGAATAATCCCATTGCCATAACGGCGGGAACGTAAATCCCTGAAAATATGAATGTGTTCTTCAACATTTCCCAAAAGGTTGAATCAGAGAACATTTCAACGTAATTGGAAAATCCGATCCACTGAGGAGGAGAAAAAATATCCCAATGGGTAAAGCTCATAAAGAAGGCGAATACAATGGGACCCAATCTAAATACGAATAAACCTATCAAAGCCGGCAATATAAAAATCCATGCGTGCCACGGTTTATACCATCTCAATTTTTTTCTCAAAGTGATCACCTCTCAAGTCAAAAAGGGGGCGAAGCCCCCTTTTAAAAACATCACTTGTAGTATCGTGAGAGAACTTTATTTGCATAGGAAAGAACTTTTTGCATGGCTTGTTGGAAAGTCATTTCGCCATTCATAACTGCATCCAAAGCACCGTTAAGTCCCAATCCTTCCGCTGCTCCATATCCTCTCCATTCACTCCATCCCTTTGTGAATGAATTTATCATCTTGTCTTTTCCTAGTTGAAGAAGTATTCCCTTTTCTGCCGGTTGTTTACCCTTTTCCAAAAATGCTTCCGACTCAGCAAGAGGTTTGTAAGAAGGTATCTTTCCCGCCATGTACATGTTCAAGCTTAAACCAGGACCACTTAGAAATTTGGCAAGTTCCCATGCTTCTTTAGGATGAGAAGTGTTAGAGGATATAGCCACCATATCGGGCCAGGCGTATATCACATCTTTAGAACCATTGGGACCTACCGGTACGGGTGCAATTCCCCATTTGAATTTATTTCCGATCAAACTTCTGTTGTTTTCTATGTTCCACGAGCCATCCACCCACATCGCGGCCATACCAAGTGGGAAAACATCCTGTTGTCTTACGCCGGTCATATCCTTTTTCTTTGGAGCCACTTTGTAAGTTGTAACGAGTTTCGTCAAAAATTTCATGGTTTCGATGGCGTTTTTATCCGGGGCGAACCTCTTCTTATCGGCACTTAAAAGATGTCCGCCGTTTCTGTAGATCCAAGGTTCTATGTTTGCATACCTTCCATACAGCCAAAATCCCCATTGCTTTACCTTTCCTTTTTCCCTAATGGTTAACTTTTCAGCGGCGTTCAGGAAATCACACCAATCCCAATTTTCATCGGGGTAAGAAAGTCCCGCTTTGTCGAAAGCTGTCTTGTTGAAGAAGAGAACCGGTGTAACCCAAGCAAAGGGTAAAGCGTAGATATCTCCTGTATTTTTGGGATATTTTGCCATGTTAAAAAGGCTTGTGAAGTAATCGGAGATGTTGAGATCCGTGTTAACGTATTTTTGAATGTCTAATAACAATCCTTTTGCCGCCCATTCTTCGATATATCCGGAACTCATGTTGAAAACGTCAGGTAGCTTATGTGTGGATGCCATTATTCTAAGTTTCGTCCAATAGTCACGAGGTTCTAAGGTTGTAAGCTCTACTTTTACATTTGGATGCAAGCTTTCAAATTTGTTCAAGGCGGTTTGAACTTTTGCTTTTATACTGGGATCCCACATCCAATACCGCAAGGTGATCTGACTCGCAACGGCCGAAAAGACGATCAAAGCCATCATCAACAGAACGATCCATTTTACCTTTTTCACACGTAACACCTCCTAAATTTTTTTGATGAAAACTCCGACAGGAACAGGCCTTTCGAACTCATGGTATGGAATACCTCTTCTGTCGGCGTATTTAAGCGCTTTGGCTCCTAATAACCTTATTTGCATTGAACCACCACCATCCAGATTTACAGCGTTTTCCACCCCCTCCTTCTTCATGATATTCCCCATTTCTTCGAGAGTAAAGCCACGACTGTCAAAACCAGGCTCGTAAGTGTAGTTGTTGCATCCTTCTGCTGCCAAAATTACAACGTTGTCTTTCTCATTTCCTATCGCAAGTCGAGCGGCTGGCGTTTTATCCCAATCAAAGGGAAAAACGGTTGGTGGATAGGGAATATCTCCTCCGAATTCTTCATCCATAAAATCATCGTATAGAAGCCCTTCTTTTAAGATTAGAGGTCCTCCTTGAAGTGCAAAGGTTATCTTTTCATACTTAGGATATGAAATATTCCAATTTTCTATCTTTTCAAATGTTTTTTTGTCTATTCTCACGACAAAACGATAGCGTACAATAAATGCTGTAAAAGTTGAAAAAAGAAAAAAGTTCCTGTATCC
>CAZCZS010000091.1:0-6107 GCA_964503355.1 uncultured Mesoaciditoga sp. | reverse complement strand
GTATTCGATCTCACTTCAAAAGCATCCACATCCACGGATTTGGTGAATTCCACATTTTGTCTTGTGAGAAAATCGTTGAGCTTTTCGTATACGCCCTTCAGCACCTGAGCCGATTCGAAGTTCCTCATTTGGGAGTACGCCTTTATCTTTCTCTTCAGCCACTCTTTCACGAACTTCACGTCCCCCTGAAAGAACCTTTTTGCCATTTTCACCCGCTCAGTGTACTCTTCTTTGCTTATCAGGCCAACACAGGGAGCCGAACATCTTTTTATATGGTATTCAAAACAGGGTCTCTTTATCTTCCAAAGGTCCCCCGTGCACGTTCTGAGTTGAACTATCGGCTGGATAACGTTTAGCAACTCTCTTAGAAAACTCACGCTCGTGAAAGGTCCCAAACTCGTTTTGGACTTGTCATGCGTGATCTTCATGTACGGAAAATCCTTCCCGACGAAATCCAAGTAAGGATAAACCCGCGCGTCTTTCAAAAGGACGTTGAATTTTGGTTTGTAGTTGTATATGAAATTCGCCTCTGTTAACAGAGCTTCCCTTTCGTTGGAGAGGGTGATGTGATCTATTTCATCCGCCTCTTCCACTATCGCCTTTTGTTTGGAGCTCGCCCTTTTCGAAAAGTAAGTGAGTACTCTTTTTTTCAAATTCTTGGCCTTTCCGATGTAGATCGGAACGCCCTTCCTTTTGAATATGTATATGCCGGGTGATTCCGGAAACTCCTTGACTACATCGTAAAGTGACAAGTTTTCACCTCATTCGTAATATCTGAGCACCTCAGCTGGTGGAAGTTTCGAAGCCTTTTCTATCGGCAAGATGGTTGCAAATATGGAAATCATGTAAAATACCACGCCAAGTCCAATAAGTTGCATCCACGGAACGAACATCTCCCCTATGTTAAGGGATGAATATATCATAGAAGAAGTTATCCAACCAGCCAGAAATCCACTCAAAATTCCCAGTATCACCACGAAATTCGTTTCTATAAAGAAACTGGCGAAAACCTTTGATTTCGTGAAACCTATAGCTTTTAGGATGCCTATAGTTCTTCTTCTTTCGTGCAAGGTCTTCAAGATCAATATCGCGAGACCGACTATGCCCACCGAAAGTCCGAAGTAGAGAAAAGAGTTTATGATGTTCACAAAGCTCATGATCATGTTCGCGAATACGTCCAAAAGTTGTTTTGAAAAAAGACCTATCGCGAATCGCGTCTTAAGAAACGCCAGGAATTTTTCGAAATTGCTTTTCTTTTGGGCTGAAGATTTTCCCGCGAGTTTCACCAACAGGAATTCGTTGCCTCCAAGACTTCCAAAAGCCTCTTTAACGGTTTGAGGACAGGTATAAAATCCAGCCGGAAATGCCGTTAAACCTTTGTTATCAAAAGTCGCGACTATTTTGAACTTCTTCGGATTTTTCAAAGGACCTGCGAGCAACAGATCCATGCCTTGAGGAGAAGAGTTTGAGAAATTAAACGAAAAATTTCCTTCTTTTGAAATCGAAACGACTTCTCCGATCGTCGCCCTTGAAAGTCCAAAAGCAACGACACTTCCCGGATGCGATTTTAAGTAACTCCACAACGATTTGAGATCCTTTATCTGTGGAATTGAACGACTTATCTTGAATTGACTTCCCATCAAGGCTTTTTCGTTCATCGCTACCATTTGATATATTTGCTTTGCCGCGATCCTGTTTATTTCGTATCTGACGGAGATCATGGAAGCCGTGGCGTAATAGCTGATGTATTTCATGCTCGCAAGCTGTTGTGGCGTTACCCTTACGCTTTTACCAGAAAGGGGCAAGCCAACCGCGTCGTATCCTTGAAAGATCGTTTTTTGACCGTTTTGCACTTGGATAACCTGTGAATAAGGCACGATCGTCATGAGGGATATGACGAATATGACTATCGCGTACATGGCTATGGTCATGCCAGTTCTCCTTTTGTTTTGAGCTGTTTCCGCCATGGCAAGTTTGAACGGAGCCCTTAACGATCTCGTTGAAAGTTTTGAAAAGAGTTTGTCGAAGATCTCTATATCGTAAGCGAGAAAGAAGAGAGCGGCCAACAATATCGAAAAGCTTTTTAACCCAAGAAACCACAGCGAGTTCGCACTTGCACTTTCCACGTAAGTGATGTCATTTGAAACGAACGCGAACACGATGACGAAAAGAGCCGCGAAGTTTCCGAGGTACCTTTTCAAACGACCTTTTTTGAAGAAAGACGGAAATAACAAAGCGCTTCCAATAACGCCGGTGTACATTATGAAAGCATCTAAAGAAACGTTTCCCAAGAAGATCAAAGCCACGAAGATGGAAAAGGCGATGAGAAAGAACCAAAATTGTTTTTTACCGTTTTTCAGCGGATTATCCGGGATGTTTCTTATGGCCTTTACGATGTTGAGCCTTCCTATCTTCACCGCCATGAAAAGCAAAACTAAGATTGGTATCATCATACCAAAGGAGAATCCGTACACCAAAGATGAGATGTTGAAGTGAAGGACGAAGGGTGAAGACTGCACGCTAAAAAGATCGCTTAATTCACTTGTCGTGCTTGAAAAGAAGCCAGAAAACTCGTTTATCATGAACCACGCGACCAAAAGTCCCACAAACGTTCCAACGCCTGAAGCTATCAAAGAATATATGAAACCTTCAAAATAAAGTATAAATCCGGTTCTCTTTCTGGAAAATCCTATGGCTCTCAAAGTGCCCAAACTGCTCTTTCTCTCGTCCGCCAACATGGTGTATATGTTGACTATCAAGAGCGTACCGGCCGCTATCGCAAAACTACTTAAAAGGATGAACAATTTCCCTATCTGCTGGCTCTTAACGGATTTGATCTGTTCTTCCTTCAAGTTTTCGATCTTCACCGTGTCTCCAACCGTCTTTCTTATCAACTCGTCCACTTCTTTTGTGTACTTGGCACCTTGTATGTAATCGCCCTTGTTCGATATCAGCAGTTGATCGTAACCACTCACTCCGAATATCTTTTTCATCTGAGAAGGTGTCACGAAGATCGGCAAGGTGAAACCGTTCGTTCCTTGATAACCCAAAATTCCGTTTTGCTTGACGATGGCGACCACTTTAAAAGATGGTGGGATGCCAAAAAGAAGCTGAAGTGGATTTGAAAGGGCCTGTATTACGTCTCCCACCTTGAGCTTCAAATAACTCGCCAAAGCTTGACCAACAACCACATCGTTTCCTTTGAGCTGAACGTTTGGAAAGAAACGTCCATTTCCGAATTTTCTCAACCTGTTCAAATCGACGCCTATAAACGACACCGTCGTTATTGAGCGCGGATCGAGTGAGTGTATCTTTCCGTTTCTGGCAGCGACGGTTTTTTTCACGCTGACCGGCAAAACACCATCCACATAGGACGAGTTACTGAGAACGGTTATCAACTTGTCCAAAGTTTTACCATCGAAATAAGCCCCTTTTGGCTTTACAACCTCGTCAACGCTTCCAATCGTTCTCCTTATGTTTGAAAACATGAAATACTGAAAAGAATCGTTTATGACGAACGAACCGACGATGAAAGCCGTGCCGGTGAGAGAACCCGCTATGATGAGGAGCATGGATATCTTCCTTCGAAAAGCGTTCCTCATACTGATTTTCGAGAGTGTTAAATACCTGTAAGAGTAGAACAAAGTTATGGCGATAACGGTCAAGACGGAAAAGAACGAAATCGAATAGAACAACTCATGCACCTCCGTGTGACAAGATCATATTTTGAACTTTCCAAAGAAAGAATTGACGATCTTTTTCGCCGTGGGCGTATCGGCTATTCCTCCTTTTCCCGTTTCGCGCAAAGATTCCGGCATCATTCTGCCAACTTTTGCCATGGCATCCACCACTTCATCGAATGGAATGACGCTTTTCACGCCGGCTTTTGCGATATCGGCAAAAAGCAGAGCCAAGGCGGCGCCGGCCGCGTTTCGCTTAACACACGGCACTTCTACGAATCCACCAACGGGATCGCAAACGAGGCCCATCAAAGATTTCAAAGAAAGCGCTGCGGCGTTCGCCACCTGCTCTGGTGTCCCATCGTTGGCGTAAACGGCCGCTCCAGCTGCCATCGCCGTTCCACTTCCTATCTCGGCTTGGCAACCATGCTGGGCGCCTGAAAGTGACGCGTGCAAGGATATGATCTTTCCTATAGCCCCAGCCACCACAAGCGAAGAGATGAGTTTTTCCCTTTTAACACCGAATTTTTTAAGCGTTAAAAGCACACCGGGCACGACTCCACTCGCTCCACCGGTTGGACACGCCACTATTTTTCCCATGGAAGCGTTACTTTCTGCTACCGTGACGGCAATGGTGGCGGCCTGAAAGACCTTTTCACCCGTGAACGCGAATGGGAGGTAATCCAACATCTTCTTAGCGTTGTCTCCGGTTAAGCCAACCAAAGTTTTAAGCGTCTTTCCTTTGTTTTTTTCGTAACTTTCTTCCATGACCTCGAATAGTTTTTCGCTTTTTTGAACGATCTTCTCGGGAGATAAACCACTGTCAAGCATTTCCCAATGAAGTACAACCTTATCCAACGGTTCTTTTGTTCTGTTGCAGATATCTATAAGTTCACTGAATCTGTTTACGTTCATGAAATCATTCCTCCATTATGGCGTTCACGTACAAAGCGGAATTGACCACGTCCAATTTTTTTATTTGATTTAAGATATCCAACGAAATTGAGCTGTCCAATTCTATCATCGCGCTTGCTCTGTGTAAATATTTGCTTTCCCTTTTGAGTTGCATCGTCGCTATGTTTATACCATGAAATGAAAGTGCGCTTATTATCGACTCCAACGCTCCTGGAACGTCCTGATTTTCCACTATTAAAGTTGGATATTCTCCATCCAATTCGCATTCTATGGAATCTATCGAGATGATCTTAACTCTACCCGCTCCTATGGAAGAACCTATCACTTCGTGGCGCACTCCATTTTTTAACGTCGATATCTTTACCGTGTTTGGATGAACCTCTCCGAGATCTATCGGTTTAAAATCGTATTTCAATCCCAGTTTTTTGGCCACTTTGTCCGCTTTGGCAACTTCAACGTCATCGGTTTTCAATCCGCACATTCCCGCCAACAGCGCCAACCACGTACCGTGACCTATGTAAGTATCTTGAAAAGAGCCATGAAGGTAAAAGGTAACCGATTCCGGAACTCCTCCGTTTAGGTTGTAAGCGAATTTTGAAATTCTCATCGCCCCAAGTGTGTGAGAACTGGAAGGTCCTATCATGGCAGGCCCTATTATCTCAAGTATGGAAACCATCATCTTCATCTCCAGTTGTTGGGAACTTTTCCTGTATTATACCCTTTTTTACGTTGAATTTCTCTTCAATCGTGTATAATTGATCAACATCGACTTGGAAGGTGGGCGAATGGAAAGGAAAGAGTACTTTTTGAAAGCGGTCGAAGAGTTCGGAACGCCTTTGTACTTTTACGATTTGGAAATGGCCAAGAAACGAATACTCAGGATCGAAAACGTTTTGAAATCCATTAAACACAGAATCTTTTTCGCTTTTAAGGCGAATTCGAACTTCCATATTTTGCGATTCATGAAAGACATGGGTCTTGGTGCGGACGTGGTATCCGTAAACGAATACAAGATGGCACGGTACGCCGGTTTTTCTCCCGATGAGATAATGGTTAACGGAAACGGTAAGAAAAAAGAGGAAATAGACTTTTATTCTAAAGAAAAAGTCGCGTGCGTTAACGTCGATTCGAAAGAGGAGATCGAAAAGATCTCGCGCGATCTTCACTTGAAGATAGCACTGAGGATAAATCCAAATGTCGATGCCAAGACGCATCCGCACATCTCAACGGGATTGCGCGAAAACAAGTTTGGAATCGATTTGAAGAGTGCGGGAAAAATCGTTCATACTCTCCCAAAAAATCTGGAGCTCATTGGTCTTCATTGTCATATAGGTTCTCAAATCACAAGCGTTTCACCTTTTATCGAAGCGATAAAATCTTTGAAGGATTTCGTCGATGAAAACGATTTGAATTTGAAATTCATCAACATCGGTGGAGGATGGGGAATAGATTACTTCAAAAACGGTACCGAGTTGGATTTAGAAGCTTATGAAAGAGAAGTGGTGCCACTTT
>CAZCZS010000090.1:0-6172 GCA_964503355.1 uncultured Mesoaciditoga sp. | reverse complement strand
TCCGAAAGCGTGAAAGACAATTCGTCGACATCCGATGGTTTTAAGCCGTTGAATGATTTAAATAGACGTTTTACAAAAGCAACTTTGAATTTCTCTGATACATTCGGAATCTGAGATTCGATCATCGGAGCGAATTCTTGAGCGCTATCTTCACCAATTCTCATGTTCAACAGTTTCTCGAACGATTTCGCATTGTATCCATTCTTGAAAGAGGAGAATAAAGTTTCTTTTAGATTTGAGATCGTTGTGCTTGAAAGACCGTCTAGCATTCCAAACGAATCAAGATAGTTCATCACTTCGTTTGCCGCTTTTTCAGCGTTCGCCTTCAAGATGTTCGAAGTTGAAACGTTCATCGCCTTTTCAACCGTTTGACGAATGAGAGAAAGTGGAACATTCAAGTTCTTCGCCTTCATGTACGCTTGTACGTATGAAACCATGGCTTGCACCGCCAATTTCTTTTCAGCTTCGCTGCATTTAGACAGATCAACGTACGAGTATCTCTTGAATATGTATTCATTTGCAAATGATAAAAGCGAATCCTTCAACGCTTTGATGCTTTTCAACGAGGAAGGAATCACCTTTAACTGAACTACACTTTCACTTCCCGACGAATTCACAATTTGAGACAGATCGTTTCCTTGCATCAAAAACCAAAGATCTTGAACCTTGTCGGCGGAAGCAGGTATGTAGCTTTGACCGTTGAACTTATCGTTCATCTGTCGAATTATCTTTGATAGTGAATAAGATCCGCCAACGTACTTCGAATGGTTGATAGCGTAAAGAGAAATGAGATTTTCACTTCTTAAAAGGTAGGGATCGGTCGGATCGCCTTTGAAATCAACTATGACAAAATCACTTCCACCGAAGTTGTTGGCAAAGTAATCCATGGATTTAACGACATCGTTTTTCTTTCCAAGGAGTACGGATAATCTCATGTCAGATTGAATTTTCATCATGAAAATTCCAAAAACCCCTACAACGCTTAAAACTATTGCGACGAAGATCCACTTGTGCTTTAGAATGAATTTCGCTTGATTCCTCCAAAAACGGCTTTCATCGTTGATCGATGAAGATACATGCTTGTCTGAAAAAGAAGCCAAAGCGGGTGTGAAGAACAAGTTCGTTAAAAGTGCAAATCCTATTCCAACGGCCGTGAAAATTCCAAAGTACTTCACAGGGTTTATGTTAACCGTTAAAAGTGAAAGAAATGAAGCCATGGTGGTGATCGCACTTAAAATTACGGCTATACCCACATCTTTCAACGTGTGAGATACCCTCTTAAAATGATCCTCATCTCTTTCTTCAAAATACTTATTGACTATGTATATTCCGTAAGCATTTCCAAGTGAGATGACTATAACCGGTATCGCAACGTTTGCCAACGTCATCGTGTATCCCAGCAAATGTATAAGACCAACTGACCAAATTGAAGACACGATAACCGAAAGAAGTGGTAGAAGAAAACCCACTACGTTCCCAAAAGAAATCATCAACACGATGGCAACAGCCACCAATGAAAGCGGAATGAAGATCTTCAAATTTCTCAACGCCATTTTTCTGCCAGAAAGATTCGAAGGGGGAATACCAGTGTAGTAAACGAATTTGGCTTTGGAATGTGAGTTGACGTAATCCTCAACCTCTTTGGTGACGTTTACACTTTGCACGCTCGTCATTGAGGCGTTCAAGCTGACCATTATTAAGGTGGAATGGCCATCGTTGGAAACGAATTGTCCTTTAAAAAGCGGCGATTTCATGACGGAATTTTTCAACGTGATCGGATTGACACTCTTCAACATGTCTTCTATCTTCGTAACACGCACACTGACACCATCTTTTTCAATCCAAGGAGCGTTCACCAAAGAGAGAACTGATTTCACGCCTTCTATCTTTTGAAGGCCCTTCGTCAACTCGTAAACGTTCAAGAGCGATTCCTTAGAGAAGAGATCATCGTATTTCATTCCCACCAAGATGAAATCGTTCATGTTGAACTCGCTTGCCACTTTGTTGAAAAACGACACTTGCGGATCGTCTTTTGGCACGTATTTGGTGATATCGTCTATTATTTGGACTTTCAAAGCCTCAAACGCCATGAATATGGTCACGATTGTAAAAAGCACGATCAAAAACCATCTGTGTTTTGCAACCCATGAACCGAGTTTTTCCATTTCAACACCTCTGTATACGAATTTTTTATGCAATGCATAATATAACTCATGTATTTGTATTTCAGGTTGCATTCAAATTACTTTACGTTAAATTAAGAAATTCCTCCAAGCGCGTGACGTGTGGCAAATACAAAAACGAATAAAAATGCCACCTGTCATGCACTACATACCTACAAGCTACGTGCAAATTTTTTTGTTTTGATGAAAACTTCAAAGGGAGAGTTGAAAGCTCTTCTTATTATGGCGTGTCTTGTAAAGTTCACACGCAATTTTATCCACGAATGAAAAATGGTTAATCCTTTAGGATGTTTTTGATTCTACATCGAAAAATATTACGAGGTGATCCAAGTGCATACAGGCTTTTACACGGCGACGATGGGAATGCTGGTTGAACAGGCCGAGGTGGATACGATTTCAAACAACTTGGCAAACGTGAACAGCCCCGGATACAAGTCCGATTCGATGTCTTTCAGAGCTTTCATGAAAAGGCCTTTGTACAGTGAAAATCTGTATGAAGCTAAGAAATTTCTGGGAAACACTTACAACGCCGTCGTGGTTGACGAAGTGGTGCCCAACATGCGAGAAGGAACGATAAAAGAAACTCATGGAAAATTCGATTACGCGATAGATGGAAAGGGTTTCTTTGCCGTTGAAGATGGAGAAAGAATTCTATACACACGCGATGGAAGCTTTGGAGTTTCAGATGATGGATATTTGGTCGATAAGTTTGGTAGGAAAGTGTTGAACGCATCCTTGACACCGGTTAACGTGTTAAAAGGAGAAAAGCCAGCCGTTTTTGATGTGGAAAACGAAAACAAACTTCAGAAAGTGGGAAACACCTCTTTTGTTCCAACGAAGGAAAGCGGCAAATTCATCTTAAAACCAGACGTTAAAGTCTTAAGAGGTTATCTTGAAATGTCGAACGTGAACGTCATCAAACAAATGGTCGATTTGATAAACGCCTACAGGCATTACGAAATTTCTCAAAGAGTGGTTACAACAGAAGACTCGCTCTTTTCCACGGCTTTAAGAGTTGGAAATCCAAGATAAGGAGGATGATCTGAATGTTAGGTTCTCTTTCAACGGCAGCTACAGGTATGAACGCTCAACAGTTCATGCTCGATACCATAGCCAACAACCTTGCAAATGTGAACACAACTGGATACAAGCAAGTGAGGGCTGAATTCGCTTCGTTGGCCTATCAAGATATATTCACAGCGGGTACTCCTACATCGCAATCAACGCAATCTCCGACGGGTTTGTACAGAGGACACGGTGTAAGAACCGTTGCGACCAATCGATTATTCACGTTGGGAAATATAAAGTCAACCGGTAATCCGCTGGATCTGGCCATAGGAGGAGATGGATTCTTTCAAGTTCAACTTCAGAGCGGGCAGATAGCCTACACAAGAGATGGAAGTTTTAAATTGGACGGTCAAGGAAGAATAGTCACCTCCGACGGTTACGTCGTCGTTCCAAACATCGTGATCCCTTCCGATGCCACATCTATAAACATAGCTCCGAATGGTGCGGTGAGCGTGACGAAGGCGGACGGAACCTCCACCCAGGTGGGAAACATAACACTGGTTAAATTCTTGAATCCAGCGGGACTCAACGCGATAGGAGACAATTTGTACATGTCGACTTCGGCATCTGGTCAACCCATTCAAGGCGTTCCAAACCAAGATGGATTTGGTGCCTTGAGACAGGGATATCTTGAAATGTCAAACGTGAACGTCATTCAGCAAATGGTTGACATGATCAACGCTCAAAGGGCGTACGAATTCGATGCACGTGTCATTCAAACGTCTGACACGATGCTTCAAGATGCGGCGACTTTGAAGAGATGATGTGAATTGCGCAAGATCGCATTCGTTTTTTTGTTGACAATGGGATGGATTTTATCTTTTTCCTCAACGTTAACTTTAAAAGCGAGTGCGGTGGTTACAGGTCAATACGTGACGTTGTACGATCTTGCAGCGACGTTTGACGGCGTGTCCGTGAAAAGGCTGAAAGAATTCATAGTCGCATTTGCCCCACAACCCGGTGCGAGCTACACGTTAGACGCCGATAGCGTGAAAATAAGGGCTCAAAATGAAATTAAATGGCTTAGAGTCTTCGAAAAATCGAAAAAGATAAAGATCTCATCAAAAGCTTACGTGGTAGATCTGTCTTTGATTCATGATGCCTTGGAAGATAAAATAGGTAAAACGGTGTTTTTGACGAGTTTTCCAACGGTGAAGATCTCCGAACAAAATTGTTCTGTAGAAGTTCAAAACATCTCGAAAATAGGCGATCATCATTTTGCGTTGATGAAGATAAGTCAAAATGGAAGGAACTCTTACGTAAACGTTGGATTCGAAACGACCGAGATCGGAACATGTGAAAACATCGATGATATAGAAAAATTGGTTCTCAAAGATGAAAATGAAGATCTTTCTCTTTTTCTTTTGAGTTCCACACCAAGCGTAAAATACGACTTTATAGAAGTTGGAAAACCTTTCAAATCGTCGATGAAGACCTTGAAAGTTCCGGTGAATTTCGTCTCGCGTTCTGGAATTTTCTCAACAGTCCTTGAATACAAATTATCGATCTACGAAAACGTTGTGGTGGCGGCCAAAAAGATTCCCTTCGGAAAGAAAATAAGTGAAAACGATCTTTTGTTAAAAAAAATGGACGTTTACGCCACTTCAACCGCATACGCCACTTCTCTAAAAGATTGTGTGGGAATGGTAAGTACTTGGTCCTTTGAAAAAGGTCAAGTTTTATCCTTAAACGGTTTAAAATCTCCACCAGACGTGGTAATCGGCCAGATACTGATAGCCTACATTTCTTACCCAACGATGACGGTAACGACATTCGTAAGGGCGATGCAAAATGGAAATATAGGACAGGTTATAGCCGTAAGAAATGTAAGCAACGGATACATGTTCTACGGTACGGTTGAAAAGGGACCTAAGATATGCGTTTACTCGGGAGGCGAATGAGATGAAAAGAGTTTTATCCTTTTTGTTGGTGTTTTCGTTGATCGTATCCATGACCATGGCCACTTCGTTATGGACCAATTCCACCAACAAGAAGTTTAAATCACTGTTCACCATGAAGATAGCAAATCAAGTTGGAGATACGTTAAACGTCATGGTGTACGACAACACGACCGCATCGTTTTCGTACAGCAATCCAAACTACAAGGGAGGATTGCTCTCCATTTTGGTTGGACTTTTGAAATCGGTCACGAATTTCGATATCACGAAATTCATTCCCGTTAACACCAACACGAGCGTGAGCAACAAAAAAGAAAGCTCAAAGAATCAATCGCAATTCGTCACTCAAATAGCCGCAACCGTATACAAAATAGAGCCCAACGGGAATTTTTTGATAAAGGGCTCTAAAGAGGTAAAAGTTGGACAATCCATGAAAGAAGTTCAAATAGAAGGAATAGTGAATCCAGATGATATATCACAGGATAACACGGTAGATTCTTCGAAGATAGCCAATTTGAAAATTTGGTACGATGGAAATCTTGTTTTCCAACAGGGAATGAATCAAGACAGATGGATAGATTGGCTCTTCAGTTCTCTTTCCTCTGTGCTCTTTTGAAATAGAAGAATTTTCTATGAGCTTGAGATAAGAATGAAGGATGTGAAGGATTTGAAAAGGATCGTAGCGTTGGTTTCGTTTGTTGCGTTGGCTTCATTGGTTTTTGCCACCTCCGTGGCACGAATAGAGGATATAGCGAAGATAAGAGGTGCGATGGACAATCAACTATTCGGAGTTGGAGTGGTGGTGGGATTGAACGGAAATGGAGATAGCGGACAAGTTCCATCCACACTCTTAGCGAATATGCTGAAGAATTTCGGAGTCGTGACCACCGCGGCCGAGTTGAAATCAAAAAATTCAGCTCTCGTCATGGTAACGGCGGATATACCTCCATTTTACTATCCCGGGATGAAATTGGATGTCGTCGTTTCATCGATAGGAGATGCGAAAAGTTTAGAGGGAGGAGT
>CAZCZS010000089.1:0-6234 GCA_964503355.1 uncultured Mesoaciditoga sp. | reverse complement strand
GAGATCCTGAATCAAGTTCAGGATGACCTTCTTTTGAAATGAGAACGAGATCCCAGATCAGGTCCGGGACGACCTACGGTCAATTCGGGATGACCTTCGGTTGGTACGGCATGACAGAAAGATAAGATCCAGGATGACATATTCAAAAAATTTATCGTTTGAAAAGCAATGGATATTGATAAGTGATTGTAAAATCAACATCTCTTGAACAAATAAGATTTGTTTGGTATAATATAAAAAACATACCCCACCCCGGTATTTTTTTGACAAATTACAAATGGAGGTGTGATGATGGCGCTGAAAATAAAGATATATTCCACACCATCATGTCCTCACTGTAGAGCGGCAAAGAATTATTTCAAGTCTTTGGGAATTCCCTTCAAAGATGTGGATGTTTCCAAAAATCCTAAGGAAGCCGAGCTTATGGTGAAAAAGACACACCAATACGGTGTGCCGGTGATAGAAATAGGAAATCAGGTTGTGGTGGGTTTCAATCGTGCAAAGATAAACAAATTGTTGGGAGTGAATTGAAAAGGGCATTGGCCCTTTTCGTTTTTCATGATTCAATTTCTCTTCATAATCTTAACGCTCGCGTTCATATACTGGTTGTTAAGTACAAGCAAGAAACGTTCCCCTTCTTTTCATATACACGTAAGGTCTATTGGAAAAAATCTTTTTCTTTCAACTCATTCGTATCAAAGGGCAAAGGAAAGAGGTATAACGTTAAAAGAATTGAAGGAACTTCTTGAATCGAAAAAATCAACTGCCGTTTTGCAAAAAAACGGACGAATAAGGATCACCAACGGCGTTATCACGGCGATTTTGGGTGTAGATGGTGATGATTTGGTGTTGGTGACGGTTTTTAGGAATTCTCGTTGAATTCGTAAGAAACAACGCTGAAAGTCGTAAGTCTGTTGTTCTTTGATAACCTCCATTTTACGCGTATGTTGGAGGAAAAATCCGGTGCCAATCTTCCATGCTCTATCCAGTATTTGGAAGCGGAGTTGTTGAACACACCAGGATTGGCCAAAACTTCAAGAGTTACCGGTTTGTCCACGAAAACAACGTCTGAAATTTCTTCAATCGCCATTATGCTTTTTTTTACTTCTTTTTTGAAATCTTCACAAGGTTCTGGTTTTAAATTCACCAACGCGATATTCTTGGAAAGAGGCCCAACGATTTTGACGTTTGCGAGTGAGAATTTCGTTTTGCTTTTTTCAATCATATTCATCAACAGCACGTTCGCCTTGTAAACGGCTGCCCCATGAAAATTGGGAACGGCCATCATCTTCAAAAGGTGTTTTAACATGCAACCTTCTCTTCCGCTATTTTCTCCGATCTTATCCACTTTCACTTTTAAACATTCGGCTATTCTCTTCACCTCTTCGCGTGAAGTGGAAAAAAGCGGAGAGTAAAATCCGTTATGAATTTTCAAACCACATTTTCCCCATGTGTCCTCATTTTCAGCCCCTGTGGCCACCAAGTTTCCGTCGGCATACTCTTTTACACTTAAAAGCTTTGGCCCTCTGGTACACGCGTTACATGAAGGACCGGATTTCCATATTTTGGCTTGCCATTCGGTGGCGTCCACAAAGGTATGTTTTAAACCTAAAAGTCGAGAGAATTCTTTCACTATTTTTAACGTTTTTGGATAGGTAAAACGAAAACGCGTGGTTACCAACTCTACTCTCTCTGGACCCAACGCCAATTTAGCGAGGGCCGCCACCACACTTGAATCCAAGCCACCTGAAAAGGCCACGTAGAGTTTTTCATCATTCGCGACGTTTCTTATATCATCTACCAAAGGTTTTATGAGCTTTTCACACTCTTTAATCAAATTCACCTCCAACATCTAAATCGGTGTATTTCCGATCGTTAACAGGGTAACGAAAAAATTTCAAAAAAGGATAGGTCTGAACTCTTGATGAGACCTATCCTTTTGATTTTAACACTTCAAAAAAGTTTTTACCACACTTACAACTTTTTCCAGATCTTCTTTCGAGATGTCTTTGTGGGTGACGAATCTGTATTCACCATCTTCTGGAGGATTCACCTTTATTCCGTTTTTGAACATGTAAGATACGAATTCTTCATCATCCACATTTTTTATGAATTTGAAGAAGACCATATTTATGTCACAACGTGTTTTTTGCACCTCTATTTCGGAAAATTCGTCCAGCCTTTCGGCTAGGAAGTCGGCGTTTTTGTGATCTTCACAGAGTCTATCCACCATTTCCTCCAAGGCCACTATACCAGCGGCAGCCAAAAAGCCAACTTGTCTCATTCCTCCCCCCATCATCTTTCTACCTTTTCTCGCTCGGGATATGAATTCTTTTGTTCCAGCGAGCAAGGAACCAACCGGCGCGCCCAATCCTTTTGAAAGGCAGAACATCACACTGTCAACGTGTGAAGTTATCTCTTTCGCTTCCACTCCAAGAGCGCACGCGGCGTTGAACAGTCTCGCACCATCTAAATGTATCTTTATGTTTTTCGAATGTGCCATCTTTTCTATTCTTTCCATCACGTCCAGGTCTGTAACAGTTCCCATTCCGTGTGCGTTTTCCAAACATATCAAGGTTGTGGGTGGATAGTGTATGTCTTCTTTTCTTATCAACGCTTTTATCTGTTCAACGTCTGCCAAACCCTCATGGGATACGTATTGTCTCAGTTGAACACCGGCTATAACGGCGCTCGCACCAACTTCGTGAAGCACTATGTGTGAATTTCTATCGACTATCACCTCATCCCCACGTTTCGTGTGTGTTAGTAACGCTAGTTCGTTACCAAAAGTTCCAGATGGAACGAAAAGGGCGGCTTCTTTTCCCACCATATCAGCGGCCAAACTCTCCAATTTTTTTACCGTCGGGTCGTCTTCGTAAACGTCATCTCCAACCTCCGCCGTGTACATGGCCTCTCTCATTTTTTGAGTTGGGAGAGTGACGGTGTCGCTGCGAATGTCCACGTACCTCATGGATCATCTACCCATTTCCGTTGCTATCCTGGAAGCGTATACCACCGCAAGAAGAAGTTGCATAACGTCTTTGTAAGAATCGGAAACGTACTTTATTCTGTATCCATCTATTCTCTCTACACCGGGAGTTATGGAAGCTTCATCTGCCATTTCTGTGGAGCGAAAAGTTATCTCCAAAGTGTATGGAGCTTCTAACTTGTAAGGCTTTACCTCTCCTTTGTCGGTTTTTTCCAAAGCTTTTTTCGTCGCTTCTATGATTTCACGCTTGACCACATTTTTTGGCTTCATTATCGCGGCAAATCTGCTGAGCCCCTTTTTCGTTTCGACCAATACGGTATCCGGCATTATCGGCTTCAGTTCTTCAACGAGGGCATGATCGCCCACAACCAGCGAAACTGGAGCGCCGTATTCCGCGGCAAAGGCGGCATTTATCGTCGTTTCGTTCATTCTTATACCGTTTATTTTCAACTCATGCACTGCGGTGTTTGAATAGGTGTGATCCATAGTTGCGTGAAATGCCCCAACGCCGGCGTGATATCCCACAAAAAAGACCGTTGAAAAGGAAGAATCCATGCCGGCCATCATGTAGTAATCGCGCAGTCCACCCCTTACCAAATAAAGTCTATCGTCCAATGCGGTGAAGTCGTACGACATATTCTCACCTAACGAATGAGAATCGCATATCAGTATCTGATCTATCTTGGAATTTTGAGGGGAATTCTTTATTCCCTCAAGCACCCATTCCATGGTTTCTTCCATGTACTTACCCAAATACCTTTTGTCATTCACGTTCACCTGATGCCAGGCGTTTACACCCGGCAGGCCTTCCATGTCCGTTGAAACGAATATCCTCATCTTCTTTCCCTCCTCTTGACAAATTGAGTACGCTTGTATTATAATCCTTTTGTACGTTCCACCATAGCTCAATCGGTAGAGCATCCGGCTGTTAACCGGAGGGTTGTAGGTTCGAGTCCTACTGGTGGAGCCATTTTTTTATTGTTTAATAAAAGTTACCTTGAACGGCGTCAAACGGTTCTTAAGGGGTTCTAAAAGGTGTTGCGTTTCAAAATTCAAGGAAGTGAAAATATGAATCCAAATGAGAAATTACTCGAGGAAATGTTGGAAGTTCTTCACAGATTCTCCGAGAACTTTGAAAAAATTCGAAACTCTATGGATCTCGCTAAAATTTTCGACGAAACGGAATTCGCGGTTTATTCGGTAGAAAAAAACAAGGTAAAACTTCTAAACGATGCAAAAGGCTTTCCGGCAGAAGTAAATCATTCCAGCAAAAAGGGTGACAACGCGCTTTCAAATGTGGCAAAAAAATTAGGATTGGATCCAGAAGAAAATTTGATGGAATTCGTCTTATGGGAAAAGGATTTTCGACTTCTTTTCATCAGGAAACTGACAAACAAGGACGAAATTTATCATACCAAGTTGGCATGGACGTTTTTTGGAACGATCAAAAATTTCTTGAGGAATTTAGGATGAGATATTTTTTCCTTTCTTTCGTCATCTTAGGACTTATCCTCGTCTCTTACAGCATAATTTCTTATCAACCCTCTTTTTTCGTGCCTTTCAATTGGATGGCTCTCGTTTTGGTCGTACTTGGAGGACTTCTTTCAATTTTACTTTTCAAATACCCACGGCTATCTCAGTATCTTCTTTTCGCAACGGGACTTCTCATAATGCTTAACGCTTATTTTTACTTCAAAGAATGCTCGAATTTGAAAGGATTTGAAGTGATCGGAGGATTTTTGATCTCCAGTTTTTCTCTATTTTTGAGATGAACTCGTACGCACACTTTTATGTGAGGTATTTTTGCGTTAAAATAGAAGCAACTTTCAACTCGTTGATAAGCATGGTGAAATTAGGAAACCGGATGGTGAATAAGCGAAAATCGTGAAAATCAACGGTGGGATAAAGGAGGAATTGAAGTGGACATAGGCAGTGCAAAACTCGAATGGGTTGCTCAAAGGATGGAAGTCATAAACAATCTGGTTAAAAAATACGAAGCTCAGCAACCGTTAAAAGGAGTAAAAGTCGCGGTGTCCGTACATTTGGAGGCGAAAACCGGATATTTGGCCCTTTCCATCGCCAAATTGGGAGCGGATGTAACGGTTACCGGGTCCAATCCTTTAAGCACTCAGGATGAGATCGTGACTGAACTAAAAAAAAGAGGCTTACGTGTGAACGCCGAGCGCACTCATGATGTGCGCGTTTACGAAAACAACTTGGATAAAACTCTGGATTTCGAACCAAACGTCATAGTGGATGATGGCGCCGATCTTACGGTTAAGGCTCACGAAAAGAGAAGAGAAGTACTGGAAAATCTATGGGGTGTTTGTGAAGAAACGACGAGCGGAGTCAAAAGGATAAAAGCTCTCGAAAAATTCAACAAATTAGCCGTGCCAGCCATATTGGTAAACGATGCGGCTACGAAGCATCTTTTCGACAATCGTTACGGAACCGGACAATCCGTCTGGGATTCGATAATGCGCAACACCAACATGAACATAGCGGAAAAAAGAGTTGTGGTTGCCGGATACGGATGGTGTGGAAAAGGTGTAGCCATGAGAGCCAAAGGACTTGGGGCTCGTGTGATAGTCACCGAAGTTGATGAGGTGAAATCTTTGGAAGCTTTCATGGATGGATTCGAAGTCATGCCGATGAAAGAAGCTGCCAAGATCGGAGACATATTCGTCACAGTTACGGGAAACACCGATGTGATAAGGGCAGAACATTTCGAAAACATGAAAGATGGAGCGATACTGACAAATGCAGGTCACTTCGATGTTGAGGTATCGGTGGCGGATCTTAAAAAAATTTCAACTTCTTCGAGAGAGGTAAGACCCAACGTCACGGAATACGTTGTGAACGGAAGGAGGCTTTATCTCATAGGAGAAGGAAGACTTGTGAATTTGGCAGCTGCCGATGGTCATCCCGTTGAGATAATGGATCTTTCTTTTGCCGTTCAGCTTTTAAGTGTTTTGAAGATAGCGCGAGATCATGAAAAAATGGAGAACAAAACGTACGCAGTTCCACGTGAAATAGATTATGAAATCGCCTCTACCAAACTCAAATTGCTTGGAATAGAGATAGACACTTTAACCGATAAGCAAAAGAGATACTTGAACAGCTGGTGATCTGTGTCATTTACTCACGTTGTGCGTGAGAGTAACGAAAAAAGGTTGGGATGTAACAAAGCTCATTGAAAACAGCGTGAATGTTGAAAAATTGACAACAGCTTGCGTAAAATAATT
>CAZCZS010000088.1:0-6442 GCA_964503355.1 uncultured Mesoaciditoga sp. | reverse complement strand
GAGCTGCGATAATTCGCCTGAATCTTATAAACTTTTATCTTTTTCTCATGGGAAAGGTCGAATATGTTTTCATATCTGGCTCCTCTAAAGGAATAAATACTTTGGGCGTCGTCTCCAACGACCATAAGATTTCCATGCACAGATGAAAGTTTTTTCACGATTTCGTACTGTATCTTGTTCGTGTCTTGAAATTCATCGACCAACACCCATTTAAAGCGTGACGCCACCTCTTCTCTAACCTTTTTTATATCTAAAAGTTGGTTTGCGTATATCAGAAGATCATCGTAATCCAACGACGATAAATTCACTTTGAGTTCTTCGTATCTTTCTTCGATTTCTTTTATCTTATCGATAAGAGGAGAAAGATATGAAAACCTTTCCAAAATAACGTCTTCCACATCTCTTTCAAGATTCGCGCTCAAAGAGAATATCTTTTTCAGCAAAGCCGGAGAAGGAAATTTATCTTCTTTCTTCACGATCGAATCTCGCGCTTGTTTTACAAGGGTTTTCGCATCTTCTTCATCCAATATCGTGAAGTTCGGATTCAAATTCATGAATTTTGAGTATCTTCTTAGCAGATAATTGCACACATGATGAAAAGTGCCCGCCAGCATTCCTCTCAAATCGCTTTTCGCCACACGTTGCGCTCTCAGTATCATTTCCTTGGCCGCCGCTCTCGTGAAAGTCACAAGCAGAATTTCATGAGGCTTTATTCCTTTCAATATGAGAGATGCTATCTTGTAAGTTATGGTTTTCGTCTTGCCAGATCCAGGACCGGCTATGACCAAAGAAGTGCCGCCTTCGTCCAAAACGGCGGCACGCTGTTCTTCGTCCAAATCGTTCAAAATATCCGTCTTTTCGTTAAAAGAACCAACTTTGTAAACCTTATCGATCTTCTTCAAAACATTTCCCTCTTCTTGTTTCTTGAAATTCAAAATTAAAGACCGTATATTCCTTCTCTTTCTCTGTATTCCATTATGAGTTTATCCGTTTCCTGGACCATCGCCTGTTGTTTCTCCCAATACTCTTCTTTCAGTTGTTCGTTAAGTTCTTCAACCGTCTTTCCCTGTTGTTCAACCCATGTGTAATACTTGAGATTATGCCATCTTCTTCTGTTTTCAAGCGTTCCTTCAAAGAACCAGTCGGTCTTCACTCCCATGAATATCGATTCAAAGCGAGCTTTTGCTTCCGTTCTATCCATCTTTCCAAATCTCTTGTCCAGATCTGCCATGACACTGCGATACCTTTCTATTGTATCTGTTGCTATCGTCACTATGTTGTCATTTGGCCCGTAACCGTATTTTTTCGCTATTTTTATAGCACCCAAAACGTTCGCGACGCCAGAGATTCCAAATATCGTTGACAATTCTTCCACCTGATCTGCAGGTATGAACTCTTTAAGGAAGGATTTTCCAACTTCATCTGTAAGCAATTGAAGACCCTTCTTGGATTCCATATCGTCCACCGCAACAACGGCATCGCTGTTTGTAACATGATGGATCCATGTAACGTGTTTATCACCGATACCTTGGATATCATGCCCACCGTAACCGTTCATGGAAATGGTCGGACATTGAATTGGTTCAAGAGTGACGACTTTTGTTTCTGGGAATTCTTGTTTTACCCTATCACCGCAGGCTATCGTTCCGGCTGAGCCAACCCCGGAAACGATGGCGGAAATTCTACCATTTCCTATCTTTTCGTTCTTAACCAACTCGAGCATCGTATTTCCAGTTACGTAATAGTGGAAACGATAATTTCCAAATTCTTCGAACTGATTTAGAATCCTTACTTTGTCCGGATTTTGAGCTTTTAGTTCTTTGGCCTTATCGTATATCTCTTTAACGTTGGATTCACATCCCGGTGTGGCGATAACACGCGCACCGTAGGATCTTATGATATCGAACCTTTCTTTACTCATTTCTTCGGGAAGGATGACGACCGAATCGAATTTCATTCTACAGCCTACCCACGCTCCACCTATACCGTAATTTCCGGTTGATGGCCATACAAGTGTGTGGTATGAGGGATCAACTTCATCTCTTATGACCTTTTCCGCCATTATGGAGTAAGTCGCTCCCACCTTGTGACTTCCTGTTGGAAAATCTCTACCGTACATCACTATTATGTTGGCATCTACACCTGTCAATTCTTTGGGCAAAACGACGTACTTTATCTTGTTATCAGGTCCTTTCCACGTGATGTTGAAAAAGTTGATCGGATCGAGTGGATCTTCTTTGAATTTTTGAAGTGCAAGCTTTCTCACTTTCGGATCGATCTTCTCAGGATGGAGCATTTCTTCAAACGTTGGACCTATTACTTTTTTGGAACCCATTTTATTACCTCCCATACGAAAATTAGATAGAGATAAATAGTGTATTTCTACTTATCTTCTGTTATAAGACTTAAAACGTATTCAGCACTTGCCGGTATACGTTTTACCCTTCTTTTTATGGCCGATGAAATCGCGTTGGCGATGGCGGCTGGTGTTGGCATTAAGGAAGGTTCGCCTATTCCTTTAGCTCCAAATGGACCATGGGAATACTCATCTTCCACGAAATCTATTTCGAGCTTTTTCGGGATATCCATAACCGTTGGTATTATGTAGGTGTTGAAATTATCGGTTGTGATTTTACCATCCATCATCTTCAGATCTTCGAAAAGCCCATATCCCATTCCTTGAACAAAGCCGCCTTGCACTTGACCTATCAAACCGTTTGGATTCAGCTTTTTACCAACATCGTGCGATGTGTATGCTTGGACAACGTGGCTTTTTCCGGTTAACATATCAACTTCAACAACGACTATTTGAGTGGCGTAGGCGTAAGTTATATAAGCCTCTCCCAAACCGTTTTCCGGATTCCAATGAAGTTTGGGAGAGACAAACCAACCTCTTTCGACCATCTTCACATTGGAATTATAGCACTCTTGTGCCAAGGCATCGAATGTCATTTCAGGAACGTCGCTATCCATACCTTTAACGATGCCATTTTCTATTACAACATCTTCTGCAGAGATACCACGAAGTTTGGCAAAATGTTCTATCATTCTTAATTTGATCTTTTCAGCCGCTTCTTTTACCGCATTTCCACTGAATACCGTTGCCCTGGATGCGACGGTTGGCCCACTGTCCTGAACGTAAGAAGTGTCCGGGTTGTCCACTCTTATCTTGTCTATTTTTTGACCCAACGCTTCAGATGCGATCATGGCGACGACGGTTTTGGCCCCTTGACCCATTTCGGTGTTCCCGATATGAACGTTTACGCTGCCGTCTTTATGAACTTGTATTAAGGATCCAGCCGCGTCTAAGTGTTGACCAGCCGCTCCAAGCGCCATACCGTAAAGAATGTGAGAAATCCCTATGCCTCTCTTCTTAAAAGGATTGTGAGAGTTAAAATCTTCAACGCTTTTCTTCAGTTCGTCGTATTTGGATATTTCAGCTGCGTGTTTCAAGGTTTCAATCGCTCCAACGGACTCTTCCAAAAGCTGATTTGTCGAAGTTCTGCTTCCCACATGCAAGGCGTTTTTCAAACGAAATTCCAAAGGATCCATATTCAACTTCTGCGCGGCTTCATCGATCATCGATTCTATGGCAAAGAGCACCTGCGGACTTCCAAAACCTCTAAAAGCACCACATGGTACCTTGTTTGTGTAAACGCCATCGATGTCCACCTTGACGTTTGGGATTTCATAAGCTCCGGCGGCGTGAACGAGACTTCTGTACATGACGATGGGAGAAAGAGTGGCGTAAGCCCCCATATCCATATGAGCGATCACTTCCACCGCTTTTATCTTCCCATCTCTAGTGACTCCCATTTTGTAATGGGACTTTATAGGATGACGTTTACTTGTGGTTTGAATGTCCACTTCTCTGGAATATACGAGCAACACCGGTTTTTTCGTGTGATAAGTCAAGAGCGCGCATTGTGCAGCAACGTATGAGGGAACGTCTTCTTTTCCTCCAAAGGCACCACCGGTTTCGGCTTGAATAACCCTTACATCGTTCATAGACATGCCCAATACTCTTGGCACCATTTCCTGAACGTAGTAAGGACATTGCATGGAACCGTAAACGGTAAGGCCGTAGTTGTTATCGTAAAGGGTAAGGATACCTTGTGGTTCAAGATAAGCTTGTTCTTGATAATGGGCGTAAAAATCGTCTTCTATTACGATGTCAGATTCCGCGAATCCATCTTCAACGTTTCCTTTCCTTATTTTTTTAGAAGTTAGCACGTTACCTTTAGGATGAACTCTCACCTCGTCTTTTAGAGCTTCTTCTATGGTCAAAACAGAAGGCAATTCTTCGTACTCAACATCTACCAATTCTGCGGCTTTTTTAGCTATTTGTAAGCTTTGCGCAGCCACCAACGCCACCACATCTCCATGATATTTGACTTCTTCACCTTCTGGTACAAGACAAGGCATATCGTTAACAACTTCTCCCAGTTGGTTTTCGCCAGGTATGTCTTTGTACGTTAAAACCGCTTCTACACCTTTTAAACTCTTCGCTTTTGACGTGTCTATACTTTTCACGCGAGCATGAGCATGTTTTGAAAGCACCAAAACACCGTACAACATATCTTTCATGTCGAAATCGGCGACGAACTTCGCCTCTCCCTTTACCTTTTGAATGGCATCTACTCTTGGAATCTTCTTACCTATCACCGAAAAAGTACTTCTTTCAACAGTTGCTTTCGTCATACGTCATTCCCCCTCGTATCCTAAACTGACGAATTCATGTTTTTCCGCATCCACAAGTCCAAGATTCGTTATTCTCAGTTTTGGTATTACGGCCAATTGAATGAAGGAAAGTACCATGAACGGATCCTCTATGACGGATCCCAACGATTTGGCAGCCTCTTTCAACTTTTTTATTCTTTCAGCGACTTCTTCCATTGGAAGATCGGACATCAAACCGGCTATCACAAGTGGAAGTTCGGCTAAAATTCTTCCGTTTTCCACAACCACGATTCCACCGTGCATGTCTATTATCTTGTTCACCGCTATTACCATATCCAGATCGTTTGCTCCAACTACGGACATGTTATGAGAATCATGACCAACGGAAGTGGCTATGGCTCCTCTTTTCAATCCCAAACCGTGAATTGCTCCGAGTGATATGGATTTTTGTGGAGTATATCTGCTGATCACGGCTATTTTCAACACATCCGCTTTCAGGTCTGGAATGCGAGATGGAGAAAAATCGAAGATCTTTTCTTCCGTTACCAAGCTGTTGTTGAAGATCTGTATCGCTCGAGTCTTTTTTGCATTTGAAGTTATCTTTAAATCGTCTGGGGAGATATGTGGGGTTTTGAAGTTTCCATCCATTTTTGACATGAATTTGTATCCTTCATTTCCCTTGAATTCGGAAACTATTTTTCCATCTCTTGCGATCACTTGAGAATCTTTTATGACGATGCGAGGATAGAAATCTTTCAACGAATCCGTCACTATCATATCAGCTTTGTAAGAAGGGGCTATCGCTCCCATACTTCTTAATCCATAATGAAGAGCTGTGTTTATGCTTGCCATTCTTACGGCGGTGATCGGATTTACTCCTTTCGCGATCGCGCGTCGAACCATGTTGTCTATATGGCCTTCTTTGACTATATCATCCGGATGACGATCATCGGTACAAAAAGAGAAAAACCTTTCATTTTGTTCGTTTACAGCTCCTATCAACGCATCTAAATTTCTTGCCACACTTCCTTCACGAATGAACACCTGCATGCCACGCGATACCTTTTCCAAAGCTTCTTCTTTGGTTGTGCATTCGTGATCTGATCGTATGAAGGCGGAAATGTAAGCGTTCAATTCCTTGTTAGTTAATCCAGGCGCATGTCCATCAACTTTTTTGTAGAGGTGTCGCATTATCTCTATTCTGGTCATCAGATCATGATCGACGTTCAAAATTCCAGGATAATTCATAACTTCTCCCAGGCCAAGAACCCGGGGATATTTAGTTACAAGTGTTATGGTGTCAACAGATGAGATCTTAGCTCCACTTGTTTCCATATCGGTTGCCGGTACACATGAGGGAATCATCATGTAAATGTTCAACGGTACCCCTTCCGTGTAATGAAGCATGTATTCTATTCCGGATATTCCCATGACGTTTGCGATTTCGTGCGGATCCGCTATGACGGTCGTCGTTCCTCTTGAAAGAACGGCTCTGGCGAATTCCACGGGTTCTACCATCGAACTCTCTATATGAAGATGTGCATCTATCAAGCCGGGTACAACGTAAGCACCTTTCACATCTATGATCTTTTTGGCGTCTTTGTAGTCTCCTATACCGGCTATTCTTTTTCTGTAAAGTGCTATATTTCCTTCTTCTATTTCTCCACTGAAAACGTTGACTATTTTACAATTTTTCAACAGCACATCCGCTGGAACCTTTCCCAAGGCGACGGGTATTATGTTTTCTATTTTCATTTTGAAA
>CAZCZS010000087.1:0-6455 GCA_964503355.1 uncultured Mesoaciditoga sp. | reverse complement strand
GCTGAACAATCTCTTTGGCGCTGAGGCCAAGATATCCATAAAATCCTCCTTTAACAGAGGATGTGAAACTCGTATATATCTTCCATATCGTAGGATTTCCAGGGTGGTAAGAACGAATTGAAGATTAAAGTGATGATCGTTGACGATGAAAAATATTCAAGAGAGAGTTTAAAGGAATTGATAAGCAACTACAAGAGCTTAAAGTTGGCAGCCGAATCGAGCTCGGCGGAAGATGCCGTGGCGAAGATAAGAAAACTCAGACCACACGTCGTTTTCCTCGACATTCAGCTATCCGGAATAAGCGGATTGGAATTCGCAAAGACTTTGAAAAATTCCCATTGCATGATCGTTTTCGTAAGCGCTTACGATGAATACGCGCTTGAAGCCTTTAAGGTAAACGCTATAGATTACATAACGAAGCCTGTGTCACCGTCAAGATTCGAAATAACGGTGCAAAAGATAGAGAAAAATTTCCGTGTTCTTTTTGGAACACTGGAAAAAATCCCCCTGAAAACCGAAAATGCGATAGATTTCATCGACGTGGAAGACATCTGTTACATCGAAGAAAAAGGTAAAGATGCCATCATACACACTTCGGATTCCAAGCACGTTCTTAAAAGGACGACTTTAACTTCTCTCCACGAAAGACTTCCCGATAATTTCACGAAAACCCACAAATCTTACATTGTAAACACGAAGAAAGTCGTTAAAATGAAAAAACATCTTGGAGTTTGGGAGATGTTGATGCAATGTGGAGATTACGTTCCCATAAGTAAACATCTCTTGAATGATGTCAAGGAATTGTTTAACCTTTAATTCCCATATTTTTCCCTCATGTTCCTTAAAATCATTTCTTCGTTCCTTAATTCCCGCTTTTTTGTGAATACGTGAATTATACTCTTGTTACGAGCCAAAAAACTTCAAAGAAGGAGGGAGAAAAGTGGGATTTGTTATCTTTTTGATAGCTCTAATTTGGTTTTTCGTGATGTACAAATTGTACGGTGGTTACATCGCGAAAAAGGTTTTCAAGCTTGACGATAAACGGGTAACTCCAGCCCACGAACTCGAAGACGGAGTGGATTACGTTCCCACGAACAAATGGGTGGTTTGGGGCCATCATTACACTTCAATCGCCGGTCTTGGTCCTATAGTTGGGCCTGCGATAGGCATAATATGGGGATGGATTCCGGCCTTGCTGTGGGTAACGTTGGGTACCATTTTTGGTGGAGCAGTTCACGATTTCTCGGCATTGGTGATCTCCATGAGGAACAAGGGAAAGAGTTTAGGAGAGGTAACCGCCAAGATCATAGGTCCTCGGGCAAGGTACCTGTTCTTCATAGTGATATTCTTGGAGTTATGGATAGTCATAGCCGTTTTCGCCTTGATAATGGGTATTCTTTTCAACATGTATCCTTCAGCCGTTTTTCCAGTATGGATGGAAATACCCATAGCTTTGTTGCTTTCTCATATGGTGTTTAAAAGAAAGAAAAGCCTCGATCTTTGGTCATGGTTCGCCTTGATAACGATGTACGTAACCATCGCGATAGGCGTGTTCTTACCAATAAAACTTCCAGGAAACGCGGTTGTCACGTGGCTAATCATAATGCTCGTTTATTCTTACATAGCGTCAGTTTTACCGGTTGAAACTTTGCTTCAACCAAGAGATTACATAAACGCGCACGAACTACTTGTGGCGATTGGCCTCATTTTTTTGGGCGCGGTTGCCGCGCTGATAAGATCTCCGCAACATCTCGCGTTTGTCGCCCCATCGTTTAACCTCCATCCGAAGGGAGCACCATCTTTTTGGCCTTTCATATTCGTGACCATTTCCTGTGGCGCCATATCCGGATTCCATTCTCTCGTCGCTTCTGGTACCTCTTCCAAACAAGTTGATAAGGAAAGCGATGCAAAACTCATAGGATACGGTGGAATGGTGGCAGAAGGCATTCTCGCAGCCCTTGTGATATTGGCCGTTTCCGCAGGTATCGGCACCACCGCGGCAACGAAAGCCGGAGGATTAGCGCTTTGGAACCAACATTATTCAAGTTGGGCCGCCGCTTCTGGACTTGGCGCAAAGATAGGTGGTTTCATAACCGGTTCAACAAACATGCTCACGTATCTTTTCGGTGATAGCGGATACATAAAAGGACTTATAACAACGATAATGGGCGTTTTCATCGTGAGCTTTGCCGGAACTTCACTTGATACGGCCGCGCGTTCTCAGAGATACGTTGTTCAGGAGCTCGGAAAAGATCTTCACATGAAGTGGATGACAAAAAAACATCCGGCAACCCTTATAGCCATTTTATCGGCTTTTGCGTTGGCAATGGCCGCACCAAACGGAAAAGGTGCGTTGATACTTTGGCCACTTTTTGGGACGGTTAATCAACTACTTGCAGGCTTGGCTTTACTTGTCGCAACGGTTTATCTGTTGAAAAAAGGTTCGTCTTATCTGGTGGCCGGAATTCCGATGATATTCATGATAATAATGACCGGTTGGGCGATGGTCATGAATATACAACATTTCAACGCCACACATAACATTTTGTTACTGGTTATAGCCATAATAGTTTTCATAACGATGTTGTGGCTGATAGTGGAAGCATTTGCGGCTATAATGAAAGTTCATTCCAAACGTAAAATGGGGATAAAAGAAGCCGAAGAATTCGAATGAGATGTACAAAAAAGATAGAATGAAGAGGGGAACTTCCCCTCTTTTTTTCTTGATGTTGAAAGTAAAAAACCTAATTTATTCACGTTGTGCGTGAAAGTAACGAAAAAAGATAAGCCATAACGAATATCATTAAGAAAGGCATGCATGCTGAAAAATATATAATTAGCTTGTGTAAGATTCTAGGCAAACTGCTTTGGTCTTTCAACTCTTCTCTGAGGGTTTCGTCAAGACCAATAAAAAATCAGAACATAGCTTGTGGTTCTGTAGTGCATGGCAGGCGGCATTTTTATTCGTTTTTGTATTTTCTGCTCGCTATGCGCTTGATGAAGTCTTTGACTTTAACGTCATTGTGGTCTACGACCCGGAATCCCGGATCAGGTCCGGCATGACCTACGGTCAGTTCAGGATGATCTTCGATTGGTGCGGTATGACGAAAAGAGATGCATATTTGTCAAAAATCATCGGCTTGTAAAGTTGACGCACAAGTTGAGTAATTTAAAAATCGATCAAGTGGTTATTGGATGGGTCGGTTTTTGTTTTTTAAAAGAAATGGAAGTTCATAAACATGGCCAACGATGTACCAATTGCCAAAAATGGGCCAAACGGTACTTTCGTCTTCTTGTTCGCCTTGTGAGACAAAAGTTGTGGGATGGCGTATGCGAGCGCCGCAACAGAGGCTATCAGGATTGAAAGGACAGCGGAAAATGGCGTTAGAAAAAGTGCCAACGCCCCAAAGTATTCAACATCTCCAAAACCCATTCCTCCTTTGGAAAAAAGGTATATCAAGAGGAAGATCAAAAAGGCCCCTGCCGCCGTTTCGGCGGAAAGCAATACGTGATCTTTTTGCCATGCCCAGATCATTCCACCTATGGCTGTAATAACCACGGCGGAATCCGGTATCAACATGTGTTCAAAATCTATGGCAGAAGCCACAATGGCTCCCGAATACAGAAGCCAGAGCGCGATCATCTCCCAAAGGTTTTTTGAAAGATAAACGCCCAATATGAAAGCTCCCCCTGTTAGGCTTTCGATTATAGGATAGCGCGCGGATATGTGAGCTCCGCAATAACGGCATTTTCCCTTTAGAAGAATATAACTCACCACGGGAATGTTGTCTTTCCATGCCAGTGTGTGATGACACACCGGACAAAAAGAGCGAGGAGGATTTATCAAGGAGATGTTTCTCGGAAGTCTGTATATCAAAACGTTGTAAAAACTGCCCATCACCAATCCTATTACAGTGGCAATGGGCACGTATATCACTTTATCCCACACAAGGACATTTCTTCTTCGTTTAAATTTTGCTCAAAGAGTTCTTTCTTTCCGTAGAAATACCAATCTTTTTGGTTCTTGAACTCTTCAAGTATCTTTTTGGCTTCTTCGTATTTTCCAAGTTTAACGTAAGGTATGACGAGCAAAAGTTTGAAGTGACCATCTATCGGATATTTTTTGACGTGATCTTCGACGACTTTTATGACGTCTTCATACCTTCCATTCTTGAAGAGCACCTTTGCCCAAGGTTCTATATCTCCAGGATAGTAAGGAGTGGAGTTGAGTATTTCTTCTTCGTATTCTTTAGCGCTGTCGTAATCACCAAGTTTCTCGTAAAGTTCCATGATTTCATATCTGACAAGTAGGTTTTTCTTGTCGTCATTTGCGAATTTTTTCAGAGCTTCTAAGGCGCTTCCAAGTTTTCCCATCTTTTGATAAGCGTCCGAAATCATGAAGTAAGCGAATTTATCGTGTGGAGTGTATTCCAATTCTTTCTTCCAGTATTCAATGGCCTTCTCATAATCTTCGAGGCTGTAAAAAGCTTGACCGAGTTCCGCGTAAGCTTCAACAAGCGTTGGATCAAGCTCTATCGCATGCATAAGAAGCTTTACGCCATCTTCCAACAAGCCTTTTTCCGCTAAGAACGATCCTTTTAATTCGTAAGCTTTCGCGTAATCCGGCCAATTTTTGATGACCAAGTCGAGCAGTTTTATGGCCTCATCCAAACTCTCATTCTCCGATTTATCTTGAGCCAGTTCGTAAAAACCGTCCGGTACTCCATGCCAGAGTTCGGACGGTTCAAGTCCCATTTCATCGAAGTACTCTTCCATCTCCGCAACGGAGATGGGCAAGAAAAGTGAGCCTGAAACGCCCCCCACCTCGTTTTCCAATTCTTTCAATTTGTGGATCTTCTCGAGGTAATCTGGGTGTTCGTGAACATCCGCTGCGAAAACTTCCCATGTTCCATCGTAGAGCAGGTCTCTTATCATAAAAAAGAAAGGATCCTGTTCATCTATCGGAAATTCCTTATCCCCTATCATCAAAAGGATGGGTTTATTCATCTACTGTATTCGCCTCCTTAATATTGTTGCGACGGATTTAATTGATCGTTACCAATTATAACACAAACATCAAATCTCGTTCAACGACGCTTCAAAACTTTTTCATCATCGTTGAGAGTTCAAAAGATGATTTAAGAAGAATTCTTTCGTCTTTGAAATAACGAGTTTGGACCACGCCAGAGAGGTAAAGGTATGATTTGCTCCTTCAACCGGTATGAGTTTCGCGTTTTTGAATTCCTCTACCAGCGCTTTGCTATGCTCAAATGGCACGGTTGGATCTTCTGTGCCATGAAGGATAAGCACGGGGCCTTCGTAAAACTTGGCTTGAGAAAAAGCATCGGTTTTCATCATCTCATCTATGAATTTCGGAGAAATTGCCAATCCCCCCACGTCTAAAACTTCGTTCGAATGGGGAGGCATCCCTCCTTTTCTGAACACCTCGGCATTCTTGGCAGCGGGTGCCCACAAACACATGGCGTTAGGTCTGATTTCTCTTGCCGTTAGGAGTGCGATCGTGCCTCCCATTGAAAGCCCAAGTACTCCCAAATTACCGCCAAATCTTTTTTTAGCGTATTCTACCACGATTTTCGCATCCGACACTTCACTTGAAAGCGTCATATCTTCAAAAGTCCCCTCACTGTTGCCAGAGCCTCTGAAATCAAATCTTATGGATGATATTCCAACTTTTTCCAACTCTCTTGATAATCTTGCGAATATGAACCTATTTTCTATGTGGTTTCCCGTAAAGCCATGAAACATTACGACGACGGGCGTATCTTTTCCCGCGTCGTGTACAACGGTGAATATCTCCTGATCGTCGTTTTTCAGGAACACGCTCTCCATTTTTTCATCTCCCTTTCAACCATCGAGAAATTTTCTCTATCGAAGCCAGTATAACTTGATCCATGTTGTAATACTTGTACTCGGCAAGTCTTCCAACGAACAGGTATTCTCCACTTTTTTCAAGCTTTTCGACTTCTTTCATGTACATCGCACGTTTTTTCATGTTTTCCTCGGACATGACTATGTAATAGGGCTCTCCTTTGTCTTTTGGATATTCATAGCAGAGCACGGTTTTATTCGATCTTTGACCGGTCATGAGTTTGAATTCCGTTATTCGAGTCCAATCGTAATCGTTTGGATAGTTCACCACTGCGACCTGTTGATGTTGAGTTTCTTCCAACGTTTCAAAAACCAGTTCCAAGGAGCGGTATTCCAATTCTCCGTTGGAATAATCGAAGAATTTGTCGAGCTCTCCCGTGTAAACCGTGAGATTTGGTTTAAGCTCATCCTTTATCTCGAAATAATCACAATTCGTCAAAAGGGATATGTTGGGATGGTTTAAAATATTTTCCACCATCTTGGTGTAACCGAGTTTTGGAAGCCCTTGATATCTATCTGAAAAATATCGTCCATCCCTGTTAGAGCGCGTCGGTATTCTTCTGGCT
>CAZCZS010000086.1:0-6540 GCA_964503355.1 uncultured Mesoaciditoga sp. | reverse complement strand
TCATGGTGTTTTTCATGCAGTTGGAAATTTACACCAAGAAGATCATAACGACTTTTTCGATCGCCTCATACGTGATAGCCGCGTTTCTCTTTTACCTTGGAATGGTTCAAAACGCGCCGTACGTCCTGGCACTTTCGTTTATAAGCGCGTTCGTGAGAGGCTTTTTCATTCCATGGTACATGAAAAGAAGGATCGTGAGGGATCATTGGCGTGAACGTGAGATAAAGCCAGTTATAAGCACCGCCTTGTCGATAGTCATTTCCTTGTTGATCGTGGTTTTCGCTTACGTGTTGTACAGAGTTACTTTTTACAATTCCATACATTTGGTGGAAGGTTCAATACCGATGGCCTTGCTACTTCAAGGGTCGTTTTTGATAATCTCAAGGCGGAACGCCTTCATTCAACTGATAGGTTACATGACGATGGAAAACGCCCTCTTTCTCTTTGAAGGATACCTCTTTCCAGGATTGCCCTTTATAGTGGAGGCCGGAGTGGTTTTAGATCTCATCGGAATAATAGCGATAGCCGGCGTTGTCGTGAGAATGATGAAAGACTCTTCCGCAGACGTAACGGATTTCGATGAATTGAAAGGATGAACGCTGATGAGCACAAACGTTTACGTGTACATTTTACCTTTGTTCTTCAGTTTGGTGGGCGCTTTACTGTGCTTGATAAGGAAAACCCATTTCGAGGAGATCGTATCCATTTTGGCATCTTCGGCGAGTGTGATGGTATCCTTTGTGATTTTGTTCTTTCCCACTTATACGAGCACGTACTTTTACATCGATGGTTTTTCGAAGATCATGCTCGTCATGATAAGCATGATCTATTTGAGCACTGTAGTCTTTTCCACGACTTACATGAAATACGTGGAAAATCCAACTTTTGAAAAACATTTCTACTATCTTTTGATGAACCTGTTCGCGTTCAGCATGCTTTTCACAGTTTCGGTGAACGATTTAGGACTCATGTGGGTTGGAATAGAAGCCACAACGGTCACAAGCGCTTTGCTTGTCGCAACCGAGAACACGGAAAGCTCAATAGAGGCAACATGGAGATACGTGATAATAGTCTCCGTCGGTTTGATCGTATCGCTCCTTTCGAACATCTTCATCTACAGTGTTAGCGGAACTTTGAATTTCCAACAGATGATGAAGGGAGTTCCTGACGATAAGATCCTCATCTTGGGCGCGATGATGGCGGTAATAGGATATGGAACTAAAGCCGGCATCTTTCCCATGCACACGTGGTTACCGGATGTTCACGGCAAAGCGCCGGCTCCGGTGAGCGCGGTATTTTCCGGAATACTTCTCGCGGTAGCGCTCTACGCCATAGCGAGAATATTGCAGATCGTCGATTTAGCCATCGTGAAAGAGTTCGCCTTTTGGCTTGGTTTGCTCAGCGTGGCCGTAGCGGCAACGCTAATGATAGTTCAAAAACATTACAAAAGACTCTACGCTTACTCCACGATGGAAAACATTGGAATGATGCTCATAGGAATATCTTTGGGAAAGTACGCCTTCTTGGGAGCCGTGATTTTGGCCGTTTCACACGCCTTTGCGAAATCCTCCGCGTTTTATCTGAGTGGAAACATCTTGGCGCGCTACAAGAGCAAAAAGATAGAAGACGTTCGAGGCGTGTCAAAGCTCATGCCTTTCACCGGATACACGCTTTTCTTTTCCAGTTTGGCCTTGACCGGCACGCCACCTTTTGGCACGTTCTTAGGAGAATTGCTCATAATATACGGCACTTTGAAGTATTCATCCCTTTTCGTGACGCTGACAATCATATCTTTTTTGCTCATCGCTTTCGTGAGCGTCAACTACAAAGTCGGTTCCATGATCTTCTCCGAGTCTGAAATGAACGTCAGTGAAAGAAAAAGAGTCGGCGTGATAGTTCCGCTTGTGAACACTTCATTGTCGTTTTTGGTGATCTTCTTCGTTCCTCAAATCCAGCTTTTGCTCTCACAGGGGATGATAAGATGAAAAAATTGTTGGGCATTCACAGAAATGAAGACGAATTTTCTTTCATAGTTCAAGAGAACGGAAGGATCTTCGTTGAGCACGGAAACGAGAAAAACATAAACGACTTCGCCAACTCAAAACTCATCTTGAAAAGAGATGAAATGATAAGAGATCCTCTTGGTGAAGAAGACGTGGAAGGCGAAGGCGTCTTCGATTTCAGATACGGTCCAGTCACGTCCGGAGTAGGGGAAGCCGGAATTTACCATCTCTTCACTTACGGTGAAAGAATACTCGACGTGAAAATAGACACCTCTTACAAGAGAAGAGAGCTTGATTTGAAGATGAAGGGGAAAAACGTGAACGAAGGCTTGCGCTTGGCTCAAAGCGTGTGTGGAAACTTCACCATCTCGCATTCTTTGGCGTTTGTCAGGGCGGTGGAAAACGCGTTAAACGTGAAGATACCAAGAGTTTCAGAACTATTAAGAGCGGTGGCGCTTGAACTTGAAAGAATGTACAATCACATGTACGTCATTTCTCGCCTCGCTTCGGCGGCGGCTCAACTCGTTTTGTCATCTCATCTGCAGGGCCTCTTCGAAGCTCTTCTCGTCGTCAACGAAAAATTTTCAAAATCCAGATTCTTAAGAGATTTCGTGAAAATCGGAGGAGTGGCCTTCGTTCCAAAAAACAATTCGTTGAACGGTATCATCACGGAAGTGGAAAGAATCTCAAATGATTTTTCCGATCTTTTCGAGCGTTCACTTGAGAGTCGAAATTACGTAGACAGGCTTCATTCAACCGCCACTCTAAAAGCTGAAGACGCGGAAAAAATCGGACTTACGGGCCCCAGTTTAAGGGCTTGCAACGTTTTAGAAGATTTGAGAAGACGAGAAGGTGTCTACGCGACTTTGGAAACGATCACGGACGAAGAAGGAGATTCCTTATCCAGAATGGAAGTGAGGGCCAGAGAGATAATCCAAAGTGCGAAATTCGTGATCAAAACTTTAAGAGAAATCGATGACGAAAAACCGATAAACGATTCGATTCGAGTTGAAGATTCTCAAGGCTTGGGAGCGTGCGAATCTCCAAGTGGAAGCGTGGTTTACCTTTTGAATTTGAAAGGCGGAAAGATAGAAGATGTCTACATCTCAACGCCATCGGTTTTTGGATTCGCGGCCATAGCACATTCGATACGTGAAAACATATTCACCGATTTTCCATTCGCGGTCGAATCGTACGGAGTCAACTTCGCGGACGCGGCAAGGTAAGGAGGAATGAAGATGAAATGGTGGCCTGCAGTTGGCATTTCTAAGATGTTGACCAAAAAAGAAGAGTACATTTCAAAAAACGAAGTTAAAAAATTAAAGCTCTTCAAAAGATCTCTTCATCTGTACATGATAGACGTGGGAAATTCGAATCAACTCAACTTTGAAATCCACGCCCTTCACACTCCGCGCTACAACATTCATAGATTTGGAATGTATTTCGCGGCTTCTCCACGTCACGCGGATCTTTTGATCGTTCTCGGCAGACCGACGAAAAAAATGGTAAATCCTTTAAGGGAGACGATAAGACAAATGCCAGATCCGTTCGGGATATTACTCATAAAAGGCTGCGAGGAGACGGGGATCGATCCTGAAAAATTGGATCTTCCAAACGTAGTCGCCACGCTTGAGGGATGTCCGAGCGCCGGTGAAATACTCGGAGCACTCTTAAAAATCTCCGGAAGGGTTGATTGAAATGGTGTTCATGGTTCTAGCTTTTTCGTTCTTTGCGATCGGTGGCGCAACCTTCTTTTCAAAAAAACTCAGCTACACGATGGCGATGACAGCCTCGTCTTTCGCGTTTTTGTCCGCTTTTATCGCCATGAAGAGCCCATTTCAACACGTGTACTTTCACCTTCTTAAAAATGTGAATTTGCAAGTTGGCATGGACAAAACTTCCGCGTTTTTCGTTCTAATAATCTCGATTTGCTGGTTTTCCATAGCGCTTTATTCGATGGATTACGGTGAGCGTTACTCCAAGCGCATGCCTTTGGAAATGAACGCCACCTTCTTTGGAACGCTTCTGGTTTTAACCGCGCACGACGCGATAACGTTCTTAATCGGTTGGGAAATCGCGACGATCTTCGTCTACCTTTTGATGCTTGAAGGAAAATCCTTCAAGGATGTTTTCAATTTCATGGCGTTTGGAGAAGTGTCAACGCTCTTCATGTTAGTGGCATTTGGCGATCTTTTCATTCACAACGGTTCTTTCTCATTTGAGGCGAAAGCCACACCGCTGTTCCTCTTCGCGTCTTCGTTGGCCTTCGTCGTGAAAATGGACGCATTTCCTTTCCACACGTGGATAGCAAAAGCTTATCCGAAAATTCCTTCAAACGTTAACGCCATCGTGAGCGTACCGATAACTCTCATGGGTGTCTACGGAATCGTCAGGGTGTTGTCCATGGGCCAACATCCACTTTGGTGGGGAATAACTGCGATGATCTTCGGAGGCATTTCCGCGTTCTGGGGTGGATTGCAGTCCGTCGCGGCAAAATGGCTGAAATCGTTGCCGGCTTACTCAACAGTTGAAAACAACGGAATGATTTTGGCCGCGCTTGGATTCTTCGTGACGGCTTCATCTTTGAATTTAAACGTGTTGGGAAAGTTCGCGATGCTCACGGCACTTTTTCTCATCTTGGCCCATTCGATTTCCAAAACGCTTCTCTTCATGTCAATAGGACACGCGAAATCCGGCCTCGATGAAGAAAGCATAGACAACGTGAGGGGAATATGGACATCCGTCGGAAAAATCCCGGCCATATCTTTGGTCATCTCTTCCCTTTCCTTTTCCGCGTTTCCGCCACTTGTTGGCTACGTCGGAGAATGGATGATACTTGAAACGCTCTTTCAATCTTACAAGTTCCCTTCGATGCTCGCGCGTCTTAGCGCCGCCTTCGTTGGCATAGGTGTGGCGCTGGCCATGGGTATGGCGGCCTTTTCCATGGTCAAGTTGGCTGGATACACGGCTTTAGGATACGATCACGGAAAAAAGGCGAAAAAAATGCGCCAGCTTAGCATGAACATCTCCGAAGTTTTCCTGGTGAGCTTGATCGTTTTGTCCGGTTTGTTTTCACCCCTTTTGGTAAGATTCTTCGGATATAAAGAATTTCTTTCGGGCCTTTTGGGGGTGCCAAAACCGTTTCTCATCCTCTCTTCCCATCCGGTTTTCGGCGTCGTTTCTCCAACGTTTTTAGCGGTGGTGCTCGGAGTACTTGCGCTCTTTCCCTTAACCTTTTTCCTTGCCACGAAGAAGAAAGTGAAAAAGGTGGACGCGTGGAACGGAGGAAAACCTCTTCAAGAGGGAGAATATTTCAGCGCGCCGGCTTATTCTTTCACACTTGAATACATCCTGAGAAAAATTTACGCGACCAAAGAGATGAAAAAGGGAAATGAAAGGTACACGCGCGTAAAAGACATCGTCGACGATATGTACGCCGGTTTGGTAAAAAGCGCCAAAGCGGTTTCATTGGTGCTTTCGAAAACGTTGATGAACGGTCACATCTACTCTTACGTTTCGTACATAGTTTTGTTGTTCGTCATCGTGTTTTTCATGGTAAGATGAAACGGGGGCGAGTGAATGTTCAAAAGAAAGATGCAGGATTACAAGAACGAATATCTTATGGGCCAGATAGATGAAAAGATGAGCGAAGTGGGCTGTCCCATATGCGCTTTAACCGAAAAAGCGGTTCACGATTACATAGACGCTCTCTTTTATGAAAACGTGAACGATCCGCTTGAACGTTCCAAATTCGTGAATGGACATGGATTTTGTCCCAAACATTTGAAGATGGTAGAGGATCACCTCACCTCACATCCGGAACTTGGAATACTCGGAGTTAACATCCTCTACCACGATCTCTTCGATCAGCTTGAAAAGGCCTTGAAATCGGAAATAAACGATGTGAAATTCGGGGATGGGTGCGAACTTTGCCAAGTGGAAAAGAAAGCGGAACGTAGGTATTTGGAGCTTTTTGCGCAGTTCTTTTCGTTCGATTCGAGAAGACAAAAATACGCTTCTTCGCTGTCCATGGTGTGCTTAAGGCACACGTACATGCTGAAGAATATCAAAAACTTCGATTTTGAATTCTTTTTGAGAATACAAAAAGAAAAACTCGACAGCGTGAAGCGCGACTTGGAAGAGTTCATTCGGAAAAGCGATTACAGATTTTCGCACGAGCCATTGACACAAAGGGAAGGTCAAGCGTGGAGAATAATATCCAAATTCCTTGAATGATCGAAATTCAAGCGTCTTTTTCCCTGTTAGGCCTTGAATTTTCTTTCATGGCGTACATCTTGGAATCCGCCTTTTTCAGCGCCCACTTAAGGCCTTTTCCAACCCTTTCAACGCCGTACGAAAATGTCACACCGTACTGAAGGGACTCCTCTTCAAAGGATCTCTTTATCCTTTGAGCGATGTTCACCGCGTCCGCTTTCGTACAATTTTCAAGAATGAGTAGAAATTCATCTCCGCCGTACCTCACCACAAAATCCTCATTTCTCAGATTTTCCTCGCATTTTCTACAAAAGAGCTTCAA
>CAZCZS010000085.1:0-6557 GCA_964503355.1 uncultured Mesoaciditoga sp. | reverse complement strand
TCAAAAGAATGGGATTGCGGGTCAAGCCCACAATGACGTTGAGGTCAAAGACTCTTATCAATAGGTCGTAGGCCAGAATGACGTTAAGGGTAAAGACTTCATCAAACACGTGGCACGTGACAAATACAAAAACGAATAAAAACGCCCTCTGCCACGCACTACAGAACTACAAGCCACGTGCTGATTTTTTACTTGTCTTGACGAAAACTTTTTCGTTACTTTCATGCGCAATGTGAGTGATATAATTTGTTTGATCATACAGTTAAAAATGTGGAAGGAGTGTTCGACTTGATATCTAAGATGAGTGTGGAGGATCTTATGGAGGCCATAAAGAAGGGAGATTTGAAGGCTTCAGAGGTGGTGGAACACTTCAAAATTCGTTCGGAAAAGATGAATGAAACGCTAAAAGCCTACATTTCGAAATGTGAAATAAAGAAAGGGGAAGGACCGCTAAGTGGCATTCCTTTTGCTGTCAAAGATAACATGCAGCTTGAAGGCACGAAAACCACGTGTGCTTCCAAGATCCTCGAAAATTACGGTTCCACTTACACCGCCACGGCTGTGGAAAAACTTTTGAAAAATGGAGCTGTGGTTTTGGGTAAAACGAATTTGGATGAATTTGCAATGGGTTCTTCTACCGAATACTCCGCGTTTTTTTCAACGAAAAATCCATGGGATTTGGAAAGAGTTCCCGGAGGTTCAAGTGGTGGCTCTGCGGCGGCTGTGGCTGGAGGAATGGTTCCGTTTGCATTGGGTTCTGACACGGGTGGCTCCATACGCCAACCGGCTTCTTTTTGCGGAATAGTAGGTTACAAACCAAGCTACGGATTGGTTTCAAGATACGGCTTGGCAGCCTTTGCCTCTTCGATGGATCAAATAGGTCCCCTAACGAAGAACGTGAGAGATGCGGCTCTCATAACGAGTTTCATTGTTGGTAGAGACGAAAAAGATGCCACGACCGTTGAAAAAAAGATGGAGTTTTTAGAAAAGATCGAGGAGAGCGTTGAGGGGATGAAAATGGCCATTCCAAAGGAATTCGTAAAAGGATTAAATCCAAAGGTAAGAGCTGTTTTCAACGAGGCCATGCGAAACTTCGAAAAACTGGGCGTTCAAATGCAAGAGGTTTCCATTCCTTCTCTGAAGTATTCCGTCGCCGTTTATTACGTTATAGCTCCCGCGGAAGCTTCTTCCAACCTTTCAAGATACGATGGTATAAGGTACGGTTTAAGGGTGGACAACGAAACGATAGATGGTATATACAACGAAACGAGAGATCAAGGCTTTGGTAAGGAAGTCAAAAGAAGGATAATGTTGGGAACTTTCACCCTCTCTGCCACTTATTACGATGCCTACTTCGATAAAGCTCAGAGAGTTCGCGCCATGATAAAAGAAGAGATGAATAAGATCTTCTCTTCGTACGATGCCATTTTGGGGCCAACAACTCCGAGTGTGGCTTTTAAACACGGTGAGATTTCGAATCCATTGGATTACTATCTTCAGGATATATACACGATTCCCGCCAATTTGGTTGGTTCGCCGGCCATAAGTGTTCCCATGGGTTTTGTCGATGAAATGCCAATAGGATTGCAGATAATCGGGAGAAGATTTGATGATGCAAAGGTGTTGCAAATTGCAAGAAATTACGAAAAAGTGAGAGGAGAATTTCCAATGCCAAGTGGTGATGAGAGATGAAGAGCATCATAGGGCTTGAGATACACGCTCAGCTTTCCACGAAGACGAAAGCGTTCTGTTCTTGTAAAAACGAAGTTGACGCTGAACCAAATACCAACATCTGTCCCGTCTGTACCGGTCAGCCTGGAGCGTTACCGGTTTTGAACGACGAAGTGGTTGAATATGCGATTCGTGCCGCTGCCGCTTTGAACTGCGAAATACACGAGGTATCCAGTTTTGATAGGAAGAACTATTTTTATCCAGATCTACCAAAAGGTTATCAGATAACGCAATATTTTCATCCAATAGCAACGAATGGGTACATCACCTTAGATGAAGGGAAAAAGGTTAGGATAAGAAGAATACACATAGAAGAAGATGCAGGAAAAATGTTTCACTCTTCTGAAACCATAACCGAAGCAAAATCAAGCTTGGTCGACTTGAACAGATGTGGTATTCCCTTGATAGAGATAGTGACGGAACCGGATATGGAGAAACCTGAAGAGGCAAGAGAATTCATGGAAAAGCTGAGAGATATTCTTCGTACCATAGGTGTAAGCACTGGCAACATGGAGGAGGGCGCTCTGAGATGCGATGCCAACGTTTCCATAAGAGACGGTGAACGCTCCAGCTCTCGAGTGGAAGTAAAAAATATAAACTCCTTTAAATTCGTTCAAAGAGCACTCGAGTACGAAATAGAAAGAATAAAACGTGCGATGCTTTCAGGCGAAAGCGTTCCTCAAGAAACCAGGGGATGGGATTCATCGACGAAATCAACCGTCTCAATGAGATCCAAAGAAGCGGAAAATGATTACAGGTATTTTCCGGAGCCAGATCTTCCCGTTCTCGTGGTTTCAAAGGAAAGAATCGAAAGGATAAGAAGAGAATTACCCGAGCTTCCGGATGAGAAATCCAAAAGATACGAAGAAGAGTTTAAAATAAGCAGGGAAAACGCCAAGATTCTCTCAAAAGAAGTCATCCTTTCGAATTATTTTGAAGAGCTTGTTCGAACGGGAATAAATCCCAAAGACGCTTCGAATTGGATAGTTAACGAAGTCTTGGGGCTTTTCAATTTGGATGGTGTGGAGTTCAGTGCCGAAAAAATTCCCGTTGAATACTTGAAGGAGATCATAAATTACACGAATTCATCGAAAATATCGCGTTTGGCAGCGAAAGAAGTGCTGGCAGAAGTTTACAAAAATGGAAAGACTCCAGAGGAGATCGTGAAGGAAAAGAATCTACTGCAAGTTTCCGATGAAGATGAACTCATATCCATAGTGAAAGAGGTTATAGATGAAAACCCAGATACGGTGCAAAAATACAAAAATGGGAAAACGTCCGTTGTTGGATTCTTCGTTGGAGGCGTGATGAAGAAAACGAGAGGAAAGGCGGACCCAAAAGTTGTCGGAAAGCTCGTGAAAAGGTTGTTGGATGGTGAATCTTGATGTTGAAACCTTTGAAGATAAGAAACAGCGTTTTTGATTTTTCCAGAACCTACATCATGGGAATAATAAACGTGACGGAGGATTCTTTTTATCCTTCAAGTAGGGTGAGGATCTCCAACATAGCTGAAGTTGCGAAGAGAATGGAAGAGGAAGGCGCCGATATCTTGGACATCGGCGCCGAATCAACAAGACCGGGTGCTCTTCCGATAAGAGCCGATGAAGAGATGAAAAAAATATCCCAGGCCGTAAAGGAGATAAGAAAGGTTACCAACTTGCCAATATCGATAGACACCTATCGCGCTTCAACCGCCCAAGTGGGGATACAAGCGGGTGCGGACATGATAAATGATATCAGTGGATTGCGATTCGATCCTAATATGGCAAGAGTGGTGGCGAGTTTGAACGTGCCGATAGTGGTTATGCATATCAAAGGGGAACCGAGAAACATGCAAAAAAATCCTTACTACGAGGATGTGATAAGAGAAATTCATGAGGAACTGGAGCGTTCCGTGAAGATCGCCACGGATGCGGGTTTGGCAAGGGAAAAGATCGTTATAGATCCTGGAATTGGTTTTGGCAAGAGACTGCAAGACAACCTCAACATCATAGCGCACTTGAACGCTTTTACGGATTTGAATTTACCGATATTGATAGGCATATCCCGGAAGTCCATGATAGACATGATAATGCCAATGGACGTTTCCGAAAGACTTGAACCAACGATAGCGTTAAACAGCGTGGCGGTCATGAACGGAGCCAATATAGTGAGGGTACACGACGTGAAAGCGCACGTTAAAGCGATGAAAATGATAGATGCGCTTAAGGAGGTTCGAAGATGACTCATATAGCTTACATAGCCTTTGGCTCTAACATGGGAAATCGTAAGGAAACGATTCTCCATGCGATGGAGAAAATGAAAGAAGAGGGAATGGAATTTTTAAGGATTTCCACTTTTTATGAAACCAAACCTTACGGTGTAACGGATCAGAACGATTTCATGAACTGCGTTGCGAAGGTAAAAACGGATCTTACGCCGATGTCGCTCCTGGAAACATTGCTGAACATAGAAAAAAAGCTTGGTAGGGTGAGAGAGAAAAAATGGGGACCCAGGACCGTGGATTTGGATATAATTTTTTATGACAAGAAGGTTGTTAAATTCGCCGATCTTGTGATACCGCATCCTGACATGCAAAACAGGTTGTTTGTTTTAGAACCTCTTTGGGAGATAGCGCCCCGATACGTTCATCCACTTCTTCATAAAAGCGTTGGTGAGATGTTGAAAGAATTGAAGGAGGTATCAGTTTGAAAAACATACGTTTTTCTCTTGTCCAAAAGGATTTTGTGGTCGGTGGAATAGAAGAAAATAAAAGAAAAATTCTTTCATCCATAGACGAAGTGCAAAAATTGAAACCAGACTTTATCGTTTTTCCAGAGCTTTCCCTCGTTGGATATCCTCCCGAAGATCTTTTGCTCAAACACGCTTTCATAGAAAGAAATCTCAGGGCCCTCAAAGAAATCGCCGAATACACGAAGAAGTACGAATCGATAATTATCGTTGGATTCGTTGACAGAAAAGACGATATATACAACGCTGCGGCCGTTATAAAAGGTGGAGAAATCGTTGGAACGTATCACAAGATACTCCTACCAAATTACGGTGTTTTCGATGAAAAAAGATACTTTTCCGCTGGTCAACATCCTTTCAACATCGAGTACAACGGTATAAAGATCGGTCTTAGCATATGTGAGGATATATGGATCCCCGATGGTCCCGTGATGGATGAAATAGCCGATGGAGCCATGATAATTCTAAACATATCTTCTTCTCCTTATCATCTTCAAAAGGGCTTCAATCGTGAAGAAATGTTAAAAGTTCGGGCTTCCGATTGCAGAGCGGCTGTGGTGTATGTCAACACCGTTGGCGGACAAGACGAACTTGTCTTTGATGGGCATAGCCTGGTGATAGATGAAATGGGGAAAATCAAAAGCAGAGGACCAGATTTTGAAGAAGCGATTTTAACCACGGACATAAGCATACCCAGCATAGTGAGCGCGAATCTTCACGACCCGCGCAGAAGAGAGATGACGAAAAATTCAGCCGGTAAATCCGTCGTGTTGAATCTTAATCCCGCGAAATACGACGAGCGTGAAGAACATGAAGGTGAAATCGCAACGCCTCTTTCTTTGGAGGAAGAGATCTTCAAGGCTTTGACGTTGGGAGTCAGAGATTACGTGAAAAAGAATGGTTTTAAGAAAGTTTTGATAGGCTTAAGTGGCGGGATCGATTCTTCTCTGGTGGCCGTTGTGGCCACTGAGGCTCTTGGAAAAGAAAACGTCGTCGGAGTTTTGATGCCGTCGATGTACTCTTCAAAGTCAAGTGTTGAAGATGCCAAAATTCTCGCGAATAACTTGGGCATTGAAACGTACACAATACCGATAAAAAACGTCTTTGATTCTTATTTGAGAGCCCTTGATGAGGTTTTCAAAGGAACGAAACCGGATGTCACCGAGGAAAATTTACAGGCGAGAATACGTGGGAATTACCTTATGGCCCTGTCAAACAAATTTGGATGGCTTGTTTTGACAACCGGCAATAAATCTGAAATGAGCGTCGGTTACGCCACCCTTTACGGTGACATGGCGGGAGGATTTGCCGTCATAAAAGATCTTTACAAGACGATGGTGTACAGAGTTGCGAAATGGTACAATTCGTTCAAAAAAAGAGATGTGATACCAAACAACGTGCTTGTAAAACCTCCATCGGCTGAGTTGAAGCCTGGCCAAGTTGATCAGGATTCGCTCCCAGCCTATGAAACTTTGGATGCGATCCTGGATCTTTACGTTGAAAAGGATCTTTCGTCACGTGAGATAGTGGAAATGGGGTTTGATGAAGAGACCGTTAAAAAAACCATTAGAATGGTGGACAGAAACGAATACAAAAGACGTCAAGCACCACCTGGTATAAAGCTGACAACAAGGGCGTTTGGAAGGGATAGAAGACTTCCCATAACCAATCATTACAACGAATGGCGCAACGTAGAACTGAAAAGGTTCTAAGTTGGAGGGATAAAAATGGTGTTTTTTTGGCCTTTTTGGTGGTATGGTCAGTACGCGTTATGGTCGCTTGTGTGGGATTTGGCTGGAATAATCCTCTTTGTCGTTTTTCTTTATCTTTTCTTCCATAACGGTGTAAGATTGTATCCTCACAGACAAAACGAAGCGTGCGAAATATTGAAGAGACGTTACGCTGCGGGAGAGATAAGTAAAGAAGAATACGAGGAGATAAAGAGAGATTTGAATTGCAAGTAAAACGATTCAAAATATCATGATAAGAATGAAGCGGTGATTTCACCGCTTCATTCTTATCGTTCTAACTGAATATGAAGAAACGTTGTGAAAATCAAGGTCGGTGACAACCCAACTGATCTACAAAATCAGTGA
>CAZCZS010000084.1:0-6603 GCA_964503355.1 uncultured Mesoaciditoga sp. | reverse complement strand
ACACGTATGAAGTGAAAAATTGTTCGGCTTTTTTGGTATCCGTTCGTGTGAACTTCTTTATTTCTCCTTCGTCTATGACAAAGAGAGCCACTTCTTGCGAAGGAATGTTCTTTTGAATTATATCTACAACTTCCAAAGCCACATCAAAAGGATTGACACTTTTGGAAAGGACGTTCGTGATCTCCAGCAAACTGGAAAGCAGATCGTAAGTGTTCGATATCTCCTCAAGGTTGGCTTCCATCATCAAAGAGGTATCTTCAAGCTCGCTTCTATATTTTTTTATACTCTGCATGAGGCATTCGAACATGGCTGCCACTTTTTCGATCGTTACTTCTTCTTGCCCAATTTTTGGGCATCCGTGACCCAACTCTTTGTAATGATCGAGAATAAGATCGTACAATTTTTTCAATTCATTCTTCTCCTGCGAGCTCATTGACAACCTCCACCAATTTTTTAGGGCTGAAAGGTTTGGTCAGAAATTTTTTCGCTCCAAGTTTGAGTGCATGTTCTGCGTCGTCGTCTCCACCCTTAGCGGTAAGCATCACGACGTTTATTCCTTTTAGCGCATCATCGTTTTGCATTTCTTTTAGAACTCCAAAGCCATCCAATCGCGGCATCATAACATCCAAGATGACGACGTTGGGTTTCAACTCTTTCATCTTTTCTATCCCATCTATTCCATCCACAGCTTCATAGACATCGAAACCAGCTCGTTTCAAATTGAAAACGGATATCCTTCTTAAAACATCAGAATCATCCACCACAAGTACTTTTATCAACTTGCACCTCCCGCGTAACCACCTTACTTCTTATGGTCAAAAATTGACCGTATTCACCGTTTTTAGGAACCGAGGAATTAAAGGATCTGAAAATTCTTGCGATCCATATTCCATTCTTTTTTTCGACATCAAATGGAAGATCTAAAGGTTTTTCTAAAAACAACAATTTGAATTCATAGCCTTCGACGAATTTGGACAACTTGAATTTCTCACATTTCTTTTCTATTTTAACGATTTCAAATCCGTTTGGAGAGAGCTCATTGGCTGTTTTGATGTATTCATCGTTTATCGCCTCAAAAGTCGTTACCACGAACAACCCCGCCAAGTCTATTATACCCGTTGGAACGGCTTGAGCAAAAGAAATTTTTATTCTTTGATGAAATCCTTCGGTTTGTTTTAATTCTATACCGGTTCTCCTTAACAACCTATCGATCATCTTCATCGTTTCCAAGTGAGAAAGATATCTTAGCATGCCGAATCTTTTGTAATGAAAAAGGTATTTTTGATTCAATTGTCATCACCTTCGACATCTTTCACGAGTGAATCAAGAGATTTAATCCGAGGACTTTCCTTTCCCATGAGGACGTTTTTAACGTTGAAACGTTGGCACACGCCACATCCGGTGCAACCGTCTCTACAATCTTGAGTGAGTATTCCGTTCATCGCGCGTCGATATTCAAGCCATAGATATTTTTTTGAAATTCCAACGTCTATTTTATCCCAAGCAAATTGTTCGTCAAAATTTTTTTCAGCCATCAAATGTTCCAAGTCCACTTCTTTTTCTTCAAAGATCTTCATCCATTCATCTGGATTGAACATTTCGTTCCAATCTGCGAATATCAAATCCCTCTTTTCAGCTTCTTCCACAACTTCACCTATTTTTTCATCTCCACGAGATAAAACTCCTTCTATCAACGCTTTCCTTGGATCGGTGAAATTTATCTTCGCGTACTTGTGAGCCCATCCAATGAGTTTGTATCTTCTGTACGCTTGTGATGGAGCTATTTGAGGGGCAAATTGAAAAGGAGTATGTGCCTTTGGAACGAAAACACCCAAAGTTGCAGAAACGTTTTTGAATCCCATCAGTTTTACCTTTTGTAGCATCTCACCTATGGCTATGACATCTTCATCCCTTTCAGTTGGAAGGCCTAGCATAAAATAAAGTTTTACCCTTGTCCAGCCAGAATCTTTTGCGTGTGCCAACGCATCGAATATCTGTTCTTCCGTTATGCCCTTGTTTATCACATCTCTCAACCTTTGACTGCCGGCCTCTGGGGCGAGTGTTATACCGCTTTTTCTTACCCCGCTCACGGCGTTTGCCAGATCGACGCTCAGCGCGTCAACACGCGTGGAAGGGATAGAAATGGATATATCTCGCAGTTTCTTCAAAGAAGACACCAATTCTCTTATCTGGGAATGATCTGCGCTACTTAAAGAGAGAAGGCTTATCTCTTCATAACCTGTGCGCTTTATTATTTCCTTAGAGGTCTTTTCTATTTCTTCAACGCTTCTCTCTCTGACAGGTCTGTATATCATACCCGCCTGACAAAATCTACAACCGTGCGTGCATCCTCTAAGTATTTCCACAACGCCTCTATCGTGAACTACATTCGTGTATGGAACTATCTGTGCCGTGGGGGCTTTTAACATCGTTGGCAAAACCCTTTTTGAAACTTTTTTATTGTAATGAGGAACGTAAACTCCGTTTATTTTTGAAAGATTTTCGAGTTTTTGAACTCGATTTTTCCCGTTCATCACGGCTTTCAGCATTTCTAAAATGGCTTCTTCACCATCACCTACAAGAAAAGCATCTATGAATTTTTCAAGCGGAGCGAAGTTAACGGTGCAGGGTCCACCGGCTATGATCAAAGGATGCGAATCGTTTCTTTCTTCTGTGTGTATCGGTATGTTGGATAATCTTAAAGCTCTTAAGACATTTGGATATGACATTTCGTATTGAAGGGTAAACCCAACGACATCAAATTCTTTCAGTGGTCGATAACTTTCCAAAGAATAAAGTGGTATATCTTCTTTTCTCATGAGTTCTTGCATATCCACCCAAGGTAGATAAGCTCTTTCACATCTTGCAAATGAAGAGGAATTCACTATATCGTACAAAATTGCCATTCCAAAATGAGACATGCCTATATCGTAAAGATCGGGGAAAACCAAGCATAGATCTACTTTCGACTTCTTCTTTTGAACGCTGTTGTATTCCCCACCTATGTATCTACTTGGTTTTTGTACTCTATCTAAAACGTTTACCAATTTTTTTAATACCTTCAACTTTTTCCTCCTCGAAGTTTATCCATGTTTTTGAACTTTAACTTGTTTCTTTGATTTGTCTAATTTCGTTTGAATTTTTTCTTTGATTTTCATTATATCATTCAGCATTCCTTTTCTTGACATCAGAAATTCTTCTCTTATAGGATGAGTTCTTGCAATTTTTGCAAGTATCCTATCTCCAAAAAACAAAAGCGCGGCGCCCAAAGAAAACGAAAAAGCGTAACCGAATTCCAAGGCAAGATATCCAGCTATAAACGAAGCGGAAATTGCTCCCAAGTTTATGACCATGTTGAAAAGTCCCATTATCTTTCCCTTGTTTTCAGGCAAAGCGAGATTTGTCGCTTGAATCGTAGCTGGTATGTAAAAGAACGGCCATGTAAATCCCACAACCATAAAGGCCGCGAGTGTTATCCATATACCGAAATATGGGATAAAAGCTGATAACGCTATCGTTAAGAACATCGCTATTCTTATCCAAACGACGACGCTCATTATGGACATATCGCGAAATCTTCTCATAGCTTTGTTCGTAAAGATGTAGGCCGCATTTGTGAACAGATTGTTCAGTCCGTAAATTAAAAATATGTAGCCACTTGGAACGTTCAACATCTTCCTTAAAAAGATCGGAAAAGGAGTGAAGAACATGTTGGCACCTAGGAATATCACGAATAAGCCAAACATGTACCTTTTCGTGGTTGGTTTGAAGTACGACATTTTGAAAGGAGAAATCACGTTGTGCGGAAGGGCCATTATGTTACCAGCTAAAGAATGAAGGTTGATGCTGAATCTTCTTGAACGGTATTTTCTCAATAAAGCCTTTCTTTTCAGATAAAAAGAAGCAAATGTTGCCGATATTCCGAAGAAGATGGTGGCTATTACGAATATCGATCGCATCTTTGCGATTTCAGAATGCATCGCCGGAATGGAAAGTGTTAACCAAGCACCGCCCATGAAAACTCCTACGGTTATTCCAATGCTGTTAAAAAGATTAAGTGTTCCTATTTCACGTCTGTACACGTTTTCTTCGAACTTCTTGTTAAGGTATGTTACCATTGCGGGGCTCATCATGGAAAGGAAAAAACCAAAGCAGGTGGAGAGTAGGTAGTAGGCGGTTACCGAAGATGTGAATCCCATGAATATCAGTGTTACACCATCCACAAGTGCACTTATGAAAACCATTTCGAAAAAGTGAGGATATTTATCCAAAAAAGTTCCAGCGAAAAGAGAACCAGCAAGGTTTCCAACAGAAAACATGGCCATCGCCACACTGGCGCTGGCCACATTGCCGTTTAACGCTACAACAACGAATAAACTTATAACCAAACTCGCCAATCCATACGCCGTTCCCTGAAATCCGAAGGCATAGTACCACTTTTTCAATTCCTTTACCACTTGGGAGCCCCCACCTTTAAATTCTTTGAAATCCTTCCGATTTTACCTTAAAGTTCATGAAGGCAAAATTAAGAAAATTAATTCTTTGTTTTAATTAGGGTATCACTCTTTAACTCAAGTTGTAAGTTGAATTTACGGTAAAGATATCGCTCAAGTGAGAAGGAAACTTTTTTGGATTTTCACACTGAATTGATCTGTGGTTGTCATGAACTTGATCCGGAATCTCATTCTTACTTCAAAAGAATGAGATTCCGGGTCGTAGCCCGGAATGACGTTAAGGACAGATTCTCATCAAGTGCGTCGATTTTGCACTGATGAAAAGTAAAGATGAGTGGTAAAAAACGAAAAGAACAGATCCATCAATCGGAATTTTTCTTCTTTTCTTTGTTTTTAAGTCGTGAGAGTTCGTTTCGCAGCTCATCTATTTGCGAGTACAAAGCGCGTAGTGTCTGAGAAAATTCCTCATTCTTTTTCATGTGTTCACTCATCAACGATTCCATCTTCTCTTGACATTTTTGTTTTTCTTTGGCCAAGGCGCTTTCTTTTTCAAATTCCGCTTTCGATTTCAAATTTTCAACTTCCAAAGAATGGTTTTTTCTAACGTTGGATAAGGTTAATTGTAGATTTTCAATCTTTCCCTTTAATTCTTTTTTTTCTCTTTCCAAGGATTCTGCGTATTTTTTTGCATCTTCCAAAGCTTTCTTTAGATTCTCATTCTCTTGAACCAAATTCTTCAAAGACGATATAGAGGATTTCAATTCGTTTATCTTTTCTTTGTATTCAGAAATCAAGGCATTTTTTGTCTTTGTTTCATCTCGTAAGCGGTCATTTTCTTCGTTTGATTTGGAATTTTCTTCTTTCAACTTTTTGAGTGTGATGTTTAGTTCATTTATTTTGGTCTTTAAAGAAGCGTTTTCATCCTTTAAAAGCTTCTCAGTTTTTTCTTTCTCTTGCAGCGTCTTTTTTGCATCATCCTTCAAAATTTCCATTTCCATCTTGAATTCTTCGATCAAATTCTTGTATATGGATCTTATCCTTGTAAGATGTCCTTCCAGTTCTCGCGTTTCTTTTACGTATTTCGAAGAATCTTCATTTTCGCTTTCCATTTCGTACATCTCTATCAGGCGCGCGAAAAACTCTTTGCCGGTTACACCGGACTCTTTGACGAACTTGATTATCTTCTTTTTCAATTCTTCATCCAACTTGACGGAATAAGTCGTATCTGACATTGGCATTCCTCCAAATTCGTCTGTAGTTTACCAATAGTTTACCATAATTTTTAAAGTGGGCTGACCAAAAAAAATGAATCATCACATGTTTAAATCGGGTGCGATCTGCATAGCGTGTAAACTAACACGCGAGATGCACCATTTAGCTTGAGTATCTTCGCGCATTCGTTTACAGTGGCACCGGTGGTAAAAACGTCATCAACGAGAATTATTTTCCCCCAAGTCTTGTAAAGTTCTTCTCTTACCACAGCGTACTTCGATCTGACGAGTTCACGCCTTTTTTTCTCTGACAAGCCAACTTGATATCCTCGTTGTTTCTCCACCTCAAGTAGCGTGTAAAACGGCATTCCACTTTTCTTTGAAAGAGCTTTTGTAAGCTTTTTCATGTGATCGAAACCTTTTTCTTTTAAAGACTTAAAAGTGGGCGGAACGTAAGTTAAAACAAAGTCGGATGGGGGAGGAAAACGCCGAAAAATCTCGAAAAATTCCTCGGCGAGAAACTCTGCCAACTGTGGGCGAGGAGTGAATTTGTAAGCTTTTACCAGTTCTCCCATCGTTCCTTTGTAAGGAGCTCTGTAGTAAAAGGCATCAAAAGACCATTTTCCACTCATTCTTTCTCTGTAAGGAATCGGCGGTATCTTCGTCTTACATTCATGACACACGCTTTCTCCATCTTTTAATATTTTTCCACACAAAGGACAGAATTTCGGGAAAAACACATTTACCATGTTTTTCATTTCGTTCAACAAATACATGCGGATAGATATCCCACTTCTCTATCGTAGTCTCCAGAGACTTCTCCGCTGGTCGAATGAAATAACATCTTCACCTTTCCCAAGTTCAGATAAAGTAAAGTCGCCACCGCCCCGTAGCCGCACATGCTTATATCGTTTTTGTATACGACTTCGTAAAGTCCG
>CAZCZS010000083.1:0-6692 GCA_964503355.1 uncultured Mesoaciditoga sp. | reverse complement strand
GGTTCAGGACGACCTATGGTCGGTTCAGGATAACCTCCGGTTGGTACGGCGTGACAGAAAGAGAAGATCCAGGATGACATCTTCAAAAAACTCCCTTATCGCTTGAAAAGCGATGTACGACTCAAAACCATTGGCTTGCAAAGTTAACGCACAACGTGAGTTAAAACATTGGGCCGAAAAATGTGAAGATGATATAATCTTTTCATCATGAATTAATAATTCAGGAGGAATGTATGAATCTTGGCTCTGAGAGAAAAGCATCCATTTTGGTTTTTACCTATCTAACGCTTTTTTTAATAACAGGGCGCTTCATGCCAAAGGTGTTCGACGTGATAGTGGTTTCCGTTTTCATATCTTTGATGTTAGAACCACTTTCAAATTGGTTTTATTCGAAAACGAAACGTCGCATCTTTTCAATAACCGTTTCCCTTTTGATCTTTTACGGCTTCGTAGCCTTGATAGTCGGTTTTTTGGTGCCGGTCATATACGAAGAAGGAAGATATTTTATAGACTTCGTTCAGAAGTTCTTTTCAAATCAAGAGTGGAAAACTTTGCCCTATTTTAAAAACTCCCCGGATTTGAAACAATTTTTAGAAAGCACCATGAATTCCGTGACCCCTTCTATGAAATCGTGGTTTTCAAAAGAGATAGCTCATTTCGCGTTTTCTCTTCCCTCAACGTTAACCGTGATGTTCTTTTCCATTGTCGGTTCTATATACGTCGCCTACGGCCTTAAAAGTTTCAAGAAAGTGGCCGCCACCGCTTTTTTTCCAATGAGTTCCTTCAAAAAAGTGGATCTTTTCTTGCGTGTTTCGTACAAACACATGCAAAGTTATATAGTAGGTGTTACCATAGCGGCGCTTTTCACGGCGATAGCGATGGGTACTTTCTTGGCGTTTGCCGGGATAAAATACAGTTTACTGTTGGGTACATGGGCTTTTATAACAAATTACATTCCCATCGTTGGAGTTTTCCTTGAGATAATACCCATTGCCCTTTCGACTTTGATGAAAAGCACAACGGTCTTCATTTGGTATTGGATAATTCTCATAATAGTGCACTCAGCGGCTTTCATAATATTCGTTAAAGCCGTCCAAAACCAATCAAAGTTGAATCCCTTTTGGATGATAGTCGGTATTCTTCTTTTTACCCAGATTATAGGACCCATGGGGGCGTTTGTAGCTGTGCCTTTGATGATCTTGCTCAAAGATTATTGGGACATCTTCATCGTGCCTTATTTGAAAACCTCTTGAAAAAACGCCTGTGCCAGATCACGGCGTACTCGACAAGCCGTTCGTACAAAAAGAGAGAAAGTAAAAGCAGAACTATGCTGGCGAGTTTGAAGTACTCTTCATCTATCCTTACAAACAAATTTATAACTTCGTAAGCTCCAAAACCCAACAAAGTTAAAATGGACCATCTCACTATCATGTAAAGAAACCCTCTCTTGGATACGAAGCCTCTTATAACGGTGTAAGGTCCAAAAAGTATGGCAAAACCTATAACGCTGGCTCTAAATCCAAAGAGAGCGAAAGTCAAAAACAAGACCGTCGAATAAGACGTCAGGGCCGTTTTAACATCGAATTGATCCAACAAAAACGCTATCGGTAAAGAAGCCAACATCAAGGTGAAAGGATCATCACCAAGTGAAACGGATATGGAAAGGAGCACCACGGAAAAAGCGGCGTACATCGCTCCATACGCTATATTTTTCGTTTTCAGCACTCAACATCCTCCCAAACAGTGACAGCAAAGATCCGTGCATGCCAAAGTCGCGCAACAACTTAAACAGGCGGTCGTGTCGTCTCCCATCTGTGGCGTTCCCGTGTATACCGGTCCACTTCTTTGAGCTCTTTTTATGGTTTCAAAAGATTGGGCGTATTCGGCATTAGACGGATCTGTTTCATGGGCTATTCTAAGATAATCGTAAGCTTTATCGTACCATCCGCGTTGTGCGTATATCACCCCGTTGAGAAAATACCATTCGGGATTGCTCTTATCCGAGATCTTCATCAACAGATCTTCAGCCTCGTAAAGCGATCCACGTTGAATCATCTGTCTGACCTGAGCGTATATCCTTTTATCTTCTTGTGAAGCGGAAGTTTGAGAAGAGTAACCAGCTTCGTCGACATGATTCATCAGATAGTCGTAAGCTTCGTTGATCTCTTTCATCTTTTCTTCCGCAAGCTTGAGCATATCCGGGTTGGATTGAAATTTGTCAGGATGATATTTTTTGACAAGTTCCCTGTAAGCTTGTCTTATTTCATCTTTGCTTGCCCCTCGCCTCACTCCGAGCACTTCGTAAGGATCTTTCACACTTCATCTCTCTCCTTCTTGTTCAAAATCTTTTGGGTGATCTTGGGTATTCCGTAAAAAATCACGTTCTTTATCAAAGATGAGTTTCTTTTCATATCATTTTCGATCTTCGAAAATTCTTCTTGAATTCTCAAAAGCAAGAAATTCACCGATGCCTTTTCCTTTTCTCTTACGAATTCTGTGAATTGAGAATTTTCCATATTTGCAAGGAAAGAACCGTATTTCAACAAATAAGGGTTGTACGTTTTCTTTTTCAAATCCTCTTCCAAATCATCAAGAGCATCCGCGATGTAAACCCATTTACCGATCAGATACAACAGAAAAGCCGCCTTCTCATCGATTTTCCTCCAACTCATCATCTTCATAACGGCTCTCCCAAAAGCTTCAGCCGGCTCATTCGGTTCAGAGGATGAGGATATTTCATAGAAAAACATTTCGTTCACATCGTGTTTTACGCTTTCAAAAAGAGAGGAGTTCACCTTTCCGAAAAGTGGATTGAAAAGGTAAGCGAAGGCTTTCTTAATCCTACCTTCATCCCTTTTCAAATCATCCATTTTCAACTTCATACCGATTTGGGAAATTTCAACTCCCATGCCTATCGCGTCGTTTCTTGAAACAACTCTTTTCTTCTGAAACGGCGGAAGAGGACATCGAGCCTTCTTGAAAGTGGGGGCTTTCTCGTTGAACGCATCTTTCACAATCGCCATAAAAGTGGCATCGTAACTCAAAAAAACGCGCGATAAGGGTCCATATTTATCGGCCAACGCCGTGCAAATACCGCAATAATAAGATCTGTACAGCTTTAGCTCTTTAACTTTTAACTCATCGACATCCGGTCTAACGTAACCTATCAATTATTTTTCCTTCACCACAAAGATATTGTAAAAACCTTCATCTTTCATCTTCTGTGCCGTTTGAAGAGCATACTTATCGTTGATCACGTACTTCAAAAATTTGTCTTTCGCGGGCTTCACATCTGAGGTACTCAGTGGGTCCTGAGATAGTATGTACGCGGCGATTTCCTTCGATATTTCCAAAATGGTTGGGGTACCGACAAACGTATCATTTGTTTTAAGATAATCTTTGAAATTCACTTTTTTAATGTACTGTTTGGTGGCTATGTATCTCAGTATCATGGCGAAATTCTTCGCGTCCACGTAACCAGGAACGTAGGTGATAGGTTCTCCGTTGGAAGTGAAAAATATTATCGTGGGTGTTCCCTTCACACCAAAGCCGACGAAGAGATCTCTGTAAGAATACGTTTTGCCTTCAAAGGTGGCCTTTTCATCCGTTGGATAAATTTCCGCAACCACGAAATTGTTGGCGATTATCTCTTGAACGATTTTATCAGTCAAAGTCTCACTTTTTAACTTTTTACAGTAAAAACATCCAGGATCTGAAAATATGACGATTGCATCTTTTTGTTCGTATTTGGCCAGTGTCATGGTGGTATTGAAATTTTTAAGCAAAATCTTATCCAGCGGATAAGAAAAAGCGTATGAAACCGCCAAAGCGCTTATCATAAGGAACAAAAGCATCATCTTCTTCATTTTCCTCACTCCTTTAAACTTAGTTTCGAAATCGCGTTGATATCCTCACGCTCTATCGTTGAACTTGATTATAACAGATTTTTTAACATCGTTGAACGTTCGCCGCAAAGCGCTTTTTCACAAAACGACCTTAGGTGCCAATTTTCCATTCCAGAAAAAATCCGGAATCACTGGTCGTTGAAAGGAAGCGTCTTTTTTTTCTTCTATGGCCGACAAATACCCTTCGGCGGTGGCGTTCCAAGTGTACTTGCTTTTCACGCGATCTATTCCCACTTTGCGAAAACTGAGATATCTTTTTTCGTTGCTCAAGAGAAATTTGAACCCTTTGGAGATTTCCAAGATCTTCTGAGGATCCGCCAAAATGCCGTACTCTTGGTGAGAATCTTTCAATATTTCAGAAGGTCCACCATTTTTCGTTGCCACAACCGGTAATCCACATGCCATGGCTTCTATAATCGACAAACCAAACGGTTCGTAGAGGGCGGGATTGCAAAAGATCGAATTCTTCTTGGAAGCCACTCTGTAAAGAAATGCAAGCTCATTTTGCCCATTCCCGCTTATGAATAACAATCGATCTTCAACTTTTTCCGCTTTTACGAGTTCCACGATCTCGGCGAGTACGTTCCTTTCATCTCCTTTGAGCTTTTCATACTCTTTGTAAACGTCCTCCATTCCCCTGACGACTATCAAAAAATTCGCGTGATCCTTTAACCATTCGTCCCTTACATAAGCTCGTAGTGCTGAAATGTGGTTCTTCTTTTGAACCATGCGAGCGGATAAAATCACAAAGGGTAATTCAATTCGCGAAGGCGAAGAATACCTCTTAACGAGATTTTCCAACCTTTTTTTCATCTCTTCGTCTTTCGTACTGAAATGTGTGTTGAAAATCTTTAAATTCACCCCTGGTGGAATGATCTTGAATTTCTCATCATCCTTAACATCTATCCACGCTTTGTACAATTCGTGGGAATACTGTTCGTATCTTTCCATCGAAGTGCTTGTAACGTTAAATGAAGAATATTTCATGGCGATCCTTTCCGCATTTATTCGAGTGGAAAAATTGTATTTCAAGTCCATTTCCTTGATGTTTTTCGAATTCACGTGAAGTTTGTCCATCTTCTGAGCTCCGAGTGAATGAGCGGTAAAAGAGTAAGGAACCTCGTTTCTTGAAGCGAACATGGCCGCGGATATTCCACCGTCGCCGTAATGTGCCGTCACGAAATCCGGCTTTCTTCTTTCTTCTTGGTAAAATTTTTCTATTCCTTTCACGTATTCTCTTAAATAAGGCCAAAGCTTCTCCTTGGGTAAGAATCCATCTCCGCCGAACTTTATCCTGATTATTCTGAGGTTGTCTATCCCAGGATAGCGGTCCATTTCGGAGGAAAATTCGGGCCAATGGGGATCGTTTATCCTTCTGGTAAAAATGTCCACGTTTATTCCAGCTAAAGCCATATGAGTTGCAACTTCTTTAACGTAAACAAGCTGGCCTCCAAAATCAGGATGAGAAGTCCAATAACTGTCCTTCGGATCGAAATTGCCCTGTGGATTGAAAAAAGCGATTCTCAACTTTAACCATCCTTTCACCTTTTGAATTTTCAAGTATATCTTTTCAACAGTTTTTCCACCGGTAAAAGTGGTGCGTCAGCGCCGACGGTTTCAACTCTAAAAGCGGCCGCCACGCTTCCAAAAACGGCAGCTTCGAACACATTTTTCCCCTTAAGCAAAGCGTAATACATGCCGGACCAAAACGCGTCGCCGGCTCCCGTGGAATCAACCACTTTCTTTGCAAGAGATGGAAATTTTCTCATCTCTTTTCCATTTGAAACGATGACGCCATCTTCACCCAAGGTTAGAACCACGTTTTCAACGCCTAAGTCGTGAAAGATTTGAACGTATTTCTTTTCGTTCATATCACCAAACAAGCATCTTGCGTCATCTAACGAGGGTTTTACCAAAAAGATACCTTTTAAGAGTTTTTTTATGAAAGTTCTGCCATCTTCTCCCTTCTCCCACAATATTTCTCTGTAATTGGGATCAAAACATATTTTCACACGCCTTTCTTTAGCCATTTTAAGGAGTCTTAAAGTGACTGAACGAGCGGGTTCTCTGGAAATGGCCCAACTGCTAAAATGAACAAAATTCACATTTTTCACGAGTTGAGAGGCGTCCGCGGGAAATTCGAGACGGAAATCCGCTCCTCGTAAGGGGAGAAAATCCGGGCTTTTTTTGGATCTTGAAACCAAAACCATCGATGTTGGTTCTGAGCGATCAAACTGAATATTTTTCACTTCTATTTTTCGTTCTTTCAATCTTTTTATGATGGCCTTTCCAAATGAATCATTTCCCACTCTTGAAATTAGAAAAGGTTTTATTCCCAAATCGATAAGATTCATCGCTATGTTGGCCGGTGAGCCTCCGAAATGTCTTTCAAATGATTCGGCTTGTGACAGATCTTTCGCATATTCTTTAGAAATGAGATCTATTAACAGTTCACCAATTATCAAAACGCTCAAAACTTTCACTCCACTCTCTTTGGTTTTTTGTTTTCACTATAGAACATGACGTTTTATTTGTCAAGCAATTGGTAACTTAATTCAACTTGCACCTCAATTTTACAACTCAATGACTTTTAAGCGATGAGAGAGTTTTTTGAAGATGTCATCCTGGATCTTCTCTTTTTGTCATGCCGTACCAGCCGGAGGTCTCCTGAACCGGCCGTAGGTCGTCCTGAACTTGATTCAGGATCTCATCCTTCAAAGAACGGGATTCCGGCTCGTAGACCGGAATGACGTTAAGGACAAAGACTCCATCAAGCGCGTTAGGTCC
>CAZCZS010000082.1:0-6749 GCA_964503355.1 uncultured Mesoaciditoga sp. | reverse complement strand
GGTCGTCAACGCTCCAGCGGCCAGAGAACCATGAACCGCTCCTGACGCTCCGCCTTCGGACTGCATTTCTACGACTTTTACCCTTTGACCGAATATGTTCTTTCTTCCTTTTGCCGACCAATAGTCAACCAATTCAGCCATTGGAGAAGAGGGAGTGATCGGAAATATGGCCGCCACTTCTGTGAAGGCATACGCAACATGGGCCGCCGCCGTATTTCCGTCCATCGTTTTCATTTCTTTTGCCATATTTTACTTACCTCCTACTCTTTTTTCGAGACGTGTTCACGCCCTTTTTGAATTACCATCCTTTGCACTTCGCCTCACGCGTAAAGCCTGTAATCCATGTAGGGAAATATTGGATCTATCCACTCGTAGTATTCCAACAATCTCTCATCTATATTATGCGCTCTTATTGCGTCATATAACTCAAGAAAACGTGATAAATGTGTTTTAGTTCTGTTAACGGCATATTCAACGGTTGTTCCGGTTGTCATTATGAACGCCCAATCGCTCGACTCTGCAAGCATGAGCTCCCTTGCGCACATGTTCAACGCGCGAATGTAAAGCGGATCGGTGGCATCTTTGTACTTTCCCGCAAGTTGTACCATTCTTTCTTCCGCTTCATGAAGATGGGGATAGATCCAATCATTCGTACCGTTCAACCATGTTTCGTTGTAACCGTTAGCTCCCCACGTTGACATCGCGGGAGTTACCACTTGAACACTTTCCAAAGTGGATATAACCCTCGAAGGAGTTGAAGATTCGACATTTGGAGAATTGGCCAGTTCCTTGAAAAGATACTCCAAGAAGAGTGGACCTTCATACCACCAATGACCAAAAAGTTCGGCATCGAATGGAGCCACTATTACAGGCTCAATCTCCATTGAATCGATCAAGCGTTGAACTTGATTTGACTTTTTGATGGCGAAATCTTTGGCATGACTTTTAGCCACTTCCAAGGCCTTTAGAGGGTCGTACAACGCTTTATCACTCAAATCGACGTTTCCAGTGATCCTATGATACTTTATACCGGTGTTAATTCTGTTGCCAGCAGGATCGATGTAAGGTTTTATGTAATTCATCTCTCTGTCGAATCCCACATCTCTGTAAAATTCTCTGTAGTTAAAATCTCCAGGATACCCAAATTGAGCAGACCAAACTTGTTCGCTTGATTCTGGATCCCTTGCGAAAACGAAAACATCATTGGGTGTTATAACGGGTCTGTACACGTCGTATTTTGGTGGCACGTCCGCGTACCACAACGCGTGTGAATCAACGAAAAAGAATTTTATGCCTTGTTCGGCTAACTCTTTGTCAAGCCCTGGATAATATCCACATTCGGCAAGCCACATACCTTCTGGATCTTCCGCAAGCCTCTCTTTAAAAGTCCTAACACCCATGGCGACTTGCGCATGAACCGCTTGAGGATTTACCCTCATCAAAGGTAAAAAACCATGAGTGGCGTTACATGTCATGAGCTCTAAATTTCCGCTTTTCGCCACTTCTTTGAATTCCTTTACGATGTCTCCATCACAATCATCAAGGAATTCCAAAGTTTTTTTGAAATCATTCAGGTACTTTTTGGCACACACGTTTTTCAGATGTTCTTCGCTCTTGGTGCGCGCCACTTCTTTTTCCGCCAATTCTATCAAAGAAAGAAGATGATTCCTGTATTTTTGTTGAAGGGTTTTGTTGGATAACATCTCAAGAAGCGGTGGGGTTAAAGACATGGTTACCCCAAATGGGATCCCGTTTTTCATCAACCTCTTGAACATCATGATAAGGGGAATGTAAGTTTCCGTTATCGCTTCAAAGAGCCAGTTTTCTTCCATGAAGTAAGGATGATCTGGATGATTCACATAGGGAAGATGAGCGTGCAGCATCACCAAAAACTTTCCCTTCATCTTTTTCTCCTCCCACTCAACCATATGAAAGACCCACCGCCGGAGGCTTGTTGAGAAGGCGCCATTGAAGAGACTCCAACGAGTTTTTCAACACGAGACATTTCTTTAGAAACACTTATTTCAGAGAATCTTCGATGTGTTTTCAAGTCCATCCAAATTTCCATTTGAGAAATTCTAGGTGATGAAGGAGGCGTGGAAACCAAATTCGATCTTAAAATAGGTACGAAACGCTCACCTTCTTTGTAGCCCAATTCGGCTATGTAATCGGCGGCCGGGTTTGGAACCTGAACGTAATATTTCCTCACATTTGTTTCCAATTCCAATTCAAAAGTTCTGTTTGCATTTGCGCCGTTGAATTTTATGTAAGTGACATCGTAAACTCTCAAAATCATTGGAGAATGAGATTCCAAGATCCTTTTCGTTTCATCACAGAAATCCCAATAGAAATGTATCCAATTGGGGTTGATTTCAAGTCCAACGAGTTTATCCTTCCCATACGAAACTGGCAATGAAACTTCCGTGGTTACGGCTTTTTTCCTTATTTCACCGGATGCGAATGTCGAGGTGATGCCAAGTGGTTTTTCATCGTTATCGTTTTCACTTTTCCAACTTGAAAAGACTTGTGAGATCATTCTCACCAGATCACTTTTCGTTGCCCTTCGTGATATCTTCAAACCCAGTTTTTTCGCAAGTGTTCGTAAGCGATAGATCTTCATCTTTTCCAATTCGTGTGACATTTGAGCAAGTTCCATTTTGCGTTTCGATATGGCTTCAACCAACTCGGATTTCCTCATGTTGTAATAACCTTTGATCTTCAAAATCATGGCTTCTTTTTTCAATTGACGTATCGTCTTACCTCCATCCATACTCATCACCTCGCTCTAAAAATTTCTGAAAACTCCTCTACCCATTCCGATCTTCCTTCATGGTATCTGAACACCAACAATTCTCCATCTCCTGGATCTATCGTGACTTTCGTGGACACAGCTTTGTTGCTAACTCCATAAGGCCTCAGGTATTCCATTTTTCTCTGGGTTATGGAATATTCGAATCCCCGAAGAGTCACGTTGTTCACATCCCTTTTAAGTGGTAGAATAGACCATGTTTCGCCCGGTACGCTTGCAAGGGTGGACATGCCACTTATCCATATCGCATAGAGTTTCTCGTTGAAGAGCACCACGTTTTTGGCTCTTTGCATCAACCTGAAAACGGCTATCGTTTGATCTAGTCTACTTCCAAAGGCACCGGCTATTAAAATCAAATTCGATCTTAACTTGATGGCTTCGTTCAACGCCAATTCGGTGTCTATTTCATCTTTGTGTGAAGGAAATTTTGATATCTTAACGGTTTGACTTTTGTAAAAGCTTAAAGTTTCTTCGCTAATGGAATCCATGTCTCCTATAAGCAGATCTGGATGAACGTTTATCTTCTTCATGAATTCCGCCCCTGAATCGGCGGCTATTTTGAAATCACATCGTTTCGATATATCCTTGTAGAATTCCGGATGCGAGTATTCCCCACCGGCGAAGATCAACGTTTTCATCTCATTCTCCTCTTGCTCGATGAAGGTATCATGAGTTCTTCACGGTACTTTGAAACGACTCTCCTGCTCAAATGTATACCTTGAGAGGCAAGTTTCTCAACGATCTGTTCATCCGTCAACGGTTTCTTCTTGTTTTCGCTATCGATAAGATGTTTTATCTTGTCCTTCACTTCATCTCTTGAGATCTTTCCGTTATTTGAGGAATAAACTGCCCTTGAAAAGAAGTATTTGAGAGGATACACCCCGCGGGGTGTTTTGATGTACTTCGTAGAAACGGCTCTGGCCACCGTCGATAGGCTCAACTCTATCTCTTCCGCTATCTCGGATATCTTAAGTGGAACAGTCCTTGAACCTTTTAGGAAACTTTCCTCTTTTTCAACTATTTTCTTTCCGAGTTTCAACAAGGTTTCTCTTCTTCTGTTCAAAGAATCGACGAAATTTTTTGCCTTATCGAACAACTCCTTCGCGAATTTTTTACTTTTTTCATCACCAGATTGCATCAACTTTTCGTATACGTTAGTTGAAGATAGTCTAACGTCGAAAATATCGTTCACAAAAACGGAATATTTTCCATCCGATTCTATTACGAATATATCCGGTTCGACATAATTCGTGTATTCCGAATCCGCGAAACCGTTGGCAGGATAAGGATTCAAAGCTTTTAATTTCTTCACGCTTTCTTCGAATTTTTCTTTTGAAATACCCAGTTTTTCCATAAGTCTGTGGGGATCGCTTTGCAATTCCTCTATGTTTTCTATCAAAAGCCTCACAGTTGGATCGTTTGTCTGCATGAATAAAGCTTCTTTCACGTTTTCGCAACCAACGCCCGGTGGATCTAAATTCTTGAGAATCTTTACCATCTTTTGTACTTTTTCTTCTTCGAAACCAAATTCATCGGCTATTTCAAATGTTGGCATGGTTAAGAAGCCGTGAATATCCAGCAAATCTATCAACGTTAAAAGGATGTTCTCCAATTCTTCCTGAATGTTCAAGGCGTATATCTGCTCTATGAGATGATCTCTTAAAGTTCTAGCTCGAGTAGCGGTGTTTTCCATGACATCTTCAGAGTTCTCTCCGGCCTTTTTTTTACTTGCTCTTATGTTTGGCACTTGAAATTCCAACTCCAAAAAGGGATTTTCTTCTACCGTTTCCATGATCTCATCTTCAAGATCCATGATGTTCGCCTCAAGCAAATGCAACGAAAGCAACACTTTATTCGTTAAAATGAGCTTGTTGGATAATTTTAAACTCTGAGAAATTCTGTTTTTCATCTCGCACTCCTTATTAAACCCTTGTACCTGTTTTTCACCTTCTCCAGCCATCTCTCGTATTCCCGATTCAAAATCGTTAGAGAAGGTTTTCCCGCTTGTAAATACGTCTTCAGATCGTTCTTAAGGGCCGTGGTTTCTCCGTCAAAAGGTTTTAACAGTTCCACTTCAACATTCGAAGGTAAGTAACCGTTATCAAGTTCATAAATGATCTTAGAGTAAGCGTTGGCAAAATCTATGGTGGGTTGTAAGGTTAACATCGAATTATCAACGGCAAGTCCTACGAACGATGCAAACGTTAAGATCAGTGCTCCTATTCCTAAAACATCCCATGCCTTTTTCGTCCACGTCCAACTTCGCCGTGCGGGGATTAGATAACCTAAAAGTAAACCCGTTCCAAATCCTCCCAAATGCGCCGCGTTGTTTATATCCGTACCGGGTATAAATCCGTAAGCTATGTTGAATATCACCATAGGTAACAGAGAAACAAGCAAACTTCTTTTCAACGTCGATGGAAAATCGTCCCGAAAATAAGTTGCCCCCAGCAACAGGCCAACAAGGCCGAATATCGCTCCGCTTGCTCCAACGGATGGAGTTGAGAAGTAGAAAAGCTGACTCAAAAGATTTCCAACCACACCGGAAACGAAATATACGAACAAAAACTTTGAAGATCCGTACACGTTCTCCACGAGCAAACCCAAATAATACAAAGCGTACATGTTAAACAAAAGGTGAAGCCATCCCGCATGGACGAACATCGCGGTTACGATTCGATACCATTCTCCATTTGCGATTAAAGGTCCCCATTGTCCACCAAATTTTAAAAGGTTGTAAATTGTTGGTCCACCCAAGAGTTCGATCGAAATTAAAATGACAAAATTAACTAGTATTATAGAAATGGTCCAAGAAAATCTTTTCAAATACATCACCCTTTATTTTTCAAAATTATAACATTTAGGAAACCAAAATCAAAGATCATGATCTGGAAAGGTGAAAATATGAAAGTTGTAGTTGCGATGAGTGGAGGAGTAGATAGTGCCGTAACGGCCTGGATGTTGAAAGAAAGAGGTTACGAAGTCGTAGGGGTTCACTTCAAAACGGAATTGGACGACTTTTTTTTGAAGTACAAACTTACCCATAAAGTCTGTTGTAGTCCTGACGATACCAACGACGCTAAGAGGGTGGCCAAAAGATTGGGTATCGAACTTCACGTGTTAGATCTTCACCAACAGTTTGAAAGAGAAGTGATAAGAGATTTTATAAAGGGATATCAACTTGGATTAACACCAAATCCCTGCGTGAGGTGCAACAGAAAGATAAAATTTTTCTATCTAAGAAAATTCGCCCAACATATCGGTGCCTCTTTTTGGGCAACGGGTCACTACGCGCGAATAAAGGATGGGAAAATATCGATCGCAAAAGATGAAAAAAAGGATCAATCTTACTTTTTGGCACTCGTCCAGAGAGAAATTTTGAAAGGTCTACTTCTTCCCATAGGGGATTACAGGAAAGAAGAAGTGAGAGTACTGGCAAAAGAAAACGATTTGGTCGTTTCATCAAAACCAGATAGTCAAGATGTATGCTTCATTCCAGATGGCGACATGAAATCGTTTTTTGAAAAGACAAAAACTCCTCCAAGAGAGGGACTTATCGTTGACACAAAAGGTAACGTGTTGGGAAAACACAAAGGTTACCAGCTTTACACGATCGGACAGAGAAAAGGGTTGAACTTGGCCGTGGGTGAACGAGTTTACGTAGTTGATATATTAGCCGACAAAAACATCGTAGTAGTTGGAAAAAGAGAAGAATTGTACACCCAAAGTGTGAAGATAGGTCAGGTGAATCTTCAGGTGGATTTGCCTGAAGAAATGGACTGCGAATGTAAAGTTCGTAGTACCGCTCAAAGGGTGCCTTGTCATGTGAAATTTAAGGGTGAAAAAGGAGTTGTGGAATTCTCAAAGAAAGTATTGGCCGTGCCCGGCCAACTTTTAGTACTTTATGAGGGGGAGTATCTGCTAGGTGGGGGAATAATGT
>CAZCZS010000081.1:0-6782 GCA_964503355.1 uncultured Mesoaciditoga sp. | reverse complement strand
GTGCCTGACGATTTTCTGTAGAGTCTTTGACCATAACGTCATTGCGGGCTTGACCTATTGATGAGAGTCTTTGACCTTAACGTCATTCCGGGCTACGACCCGGAATCCCGTCCTTTTGAAGGATGAGATCCCGGATCAGGTCCGGGATGACATCTTCAAAAAAATTCCTTTATCGCTTGAAAAGCGATGTTTATTTGATAAATGCCATTGGCTTGTAAAGTTGACGCACAACGTGAGATATGAATTAAAAAATCGAAACGAAAAAGGGATACCGACGGTATCCCTTTTTTGTTCTGATGTGTCTTAAAGCTGATGTTTTTGGTATATAATAAAAAAACAACGCTCAACGTTTGGAGGGGAGACCAATGAACGAATTGGTAAAAATAGAAATAGATGGTAAGGAATGGATGGCGCCAAAGGGAGAAAACCTTCTCAAATTTCTTTTGGATCAAGGTTTCGACATTCCACATCTCTGTTATCATCCATCCGTTAAAAGTATTGGTGCGTGCAGAATGTGTGTTGTGGAAATAGAAGGTGCGAAAAACCTCCAAACATCGTGTACAACGGAGATAAAAGAAGGTTTGAAGATAAAAACACACACAGAACGCGTGGAAAAATCGAGAAAGATGAACCTTTCCTTAATTCTCTCGGAACACCCAAACGAATGTATGACCTGTGACATGAACGGAAACTGTGCCCTCCAAGATCTCACCTATGAATACTTTCCCAATCAGGAACCTTATTTTGGCTTCGGAAAAAGAGGATTGAAAATAGACGACTCAAGCGAATTCATATTGAGAGACATGAACAAATGCATTCAATGTCAGTTGTGCGTTAGAGTGTGTGATGAAATAGAAGGAATGTCCATATATTCCATGGCAAATAGGGGATACAAAGAATTGCCATCAACACCTTACGAATTACCTCTGGCAAAAACGGATTGCGTCAGCTGCGGTCAATGCGCGAGCATATGTCCAGTCGGTGCTATAGTGGAAAAACCATCCATAGGAAAGGCACGCCACTGGGAAACGGAAAAAGTTAAAACCACTTGCGCTTACTGCGGAGTTGGATGTCAGATAGAACTCCACGTTGATACCAAGAAAAATGAAATTGTGCGCGTGATGCCTTCCGCGGAAAATCCGGAAGTCAACGATGGCATAGCGACTTGTGTTAAGGGAAAATTCGGTTACGAGTTCGCCAATCATCCCGACAGGCTAACACAACCCCTTATGAAAAAAGGTGGAAAATTCGTTCAGGTAAGTTGGGATGAGGCCATGAGCTATACCGTGGAAAAGTTGAAAGAGATAAAAGAAAAATACGGTCCGGATTCCATCATGTTTCTTTCATCCGCGCGTTGTACAAACGAAGAAAATTATCTACTGCAAAAATTCGCCAGAGCGGTTATAGGAACCAACAACGTCGATCATTGTGCAAGATTATGTCACGCCTCGACCGTCGCGGGCTTGGCGGCCACACTTGGAAGTGGCGCCATGACCAACAACCTTATGGATATTTTACAATCAGACGCGATTCTCTTGACCGGTTCAAATCCAACTGAAAATCACCCTGTGTACGCTTCTAGGATAAAAAGAGCCGTGAGGAACGGAACTAAATTGATAGTCGCCGATCCAAGAAAAATAGAGATGGTCAACTACGCTACCGTTTGGCTTAGACACTTACCGGGAACTGACGTTGCGCTTTTCAACGGAATACTTAACATAATTATCAACGAAAATCTCACAGACGAAGAATTCATAAAGAGCCGCACCGAAGATTTTGAAAAGGTGAAGAAAACGGTCGAAAAATACACACCAGAATACGTTTCACGGGTAACCGGAGTCGATGTAAAAGACATAATTAAAGCCGCAAAAATTTACGGAAGTGCTGACAACGCGGCGATAGTTTACGCGATGGGAATAACTCAACATGTGAGCGGGACAAACAACGTTATCTCACTCGCGAATTTGGCCATGGCTACAGGTAATTTAGGTCGTCCAGGTACCGGCGTTAACCCGTTAAGGGGGCAGGGCAACGTACAAGGTGCGTGCGATCTTGGAGCTCTCCCAAACGTCTATCCCGGTTATCAAAAGGTTAGCGATGAAGATGTAAGGAAAAAATTCGAAAAGGCTTGGAACGTCGAAAAACTTCCCGACAAGAACGGTTTGGCCATCACGGAAATGGCGGACGCGATCTTAAATGGGAACGTAAAAGCCCTTTTTGTCATGGGAGAAAACCCCCGTATAAGCGATCCGGATGCGTTGCATCTTGAAGAGGCACTGAAGAAATTGGAATTCATGGTAGACATAGACATATTCGAAAACGATACGACGAAATTCGCTGACGTTGTTCTCCCAGCTTCCAGTCAATACGAAAAAGACGGAACCATAACCAACACGGAAAGAAGAGTTCAAAGGGTTAGACAAGGTATAAGGCCCGTTGGAAATTCCAAACCGGATTGGATCATCCTCAAAGAACTGTTCAAGGCGTTTGGATACAAAGCCGATTACTCGCACCCATCAGAGATAATGGAAGAATTCGCAAAGGTCACACCCATTTACGCCGGAATAACTTACGATAGAATAGAGCATAAAGGAATACAATGGCCGTGTAAGGGTGTTGATGATGAGGGAACGGCGATACTCCATCGGGATAGATTTTCTCGTCCTAACGGCAAAGGAAAATTCATACTGGTGGAATTCGCGGAACCACCAGAACTGCCGGATGAAGAATATCCATTCTACCTTTCAACTGGAAGGATCCTTTACCAGTATCATACAGGCACGATGACGAGAAGGGTTAAGGGAATAAACAAGATAAATCCCGAAGTCGAAATAGAGATAAATCCTTACGATGCCGAAAAACTCGGAATAAAGAAAGGAGACAAAGTAAGGGTTACTTCAAGAAGAGGAAGTATAGTTGGAAAGGCGAAGATAACGAAAAGGTCGATGGAAGGCATGGTGTTCATCCCATTTCACTACGCCGAAGCCGCCGTGAACGAATTAACGTTGAACGTCATAGATCCCATCGCCAAGATCCCAACTTACAAAGTAGCGGCCGTAAAAGTGGAGAAAGTATGGAAAAGATAATAGAAGTCAAGGGATTAAAGAAAAGATATAAAGACTTCGAAGCGGTCAAAGGAATAGACATAGAAGTCTTTAAAGGGGAGATATTCGGCTTTTTGGGTCCAAACGGGGCTGGAAAAACCACCACACTCGAGATTTTGGAAGGACTGAGAAAGCCAACAGACGGAGTTATAAAGATCTTCGGGAAAACGATAAAAGGAGATGTTATTCCAGAAATAAAAGAAAGAATCGGCGTTGTACTTCAACAAACGAGTTTTTTGGATCACCTGAAGGTAAGGGAAATTCTGGAACTTTTCGCCTCATTTTTCAAGCGTTCCATTTCACCAGATGAAGCTTTAAAAATGGTGGAATTGGAAGAAAAAGCGACCGCTTATCCTGAAAATCTATCTGGTGGTCAAAAACAAAGACTCGCGATAGCTGCCGCTTTGATAAACGATCCAGATCTCATCTTTTTGGACGAACCAACAACCGGTCTTGATCCGCAATCTCGTGAATCCATTTGGTTACTTATAGAAAAGTTAAAAGCGAATGGAAAGACCATATTCTTAACCACACATTACATGGAAGAAGCCCAACGGTTGTGCGATCGTGTGACCATAATAGATCACGGAAAGATCATAGAAGTTGGAACTCCGGAAGAATTGATTCTCAAATATGGAGGAGAAAGTAAGATAGATTTTTCCTTCGTTCCGTTTGTGGAAGAAAAGATAAAAACGCTGGAAGAGGATTTGAAAGAGAAGATTCAAAAGGTTGACGATCATCTTCGAATAACAACTACAGATCTCACCAAAACACTTGAAAAAATTGTTTTATGGTCGAAAAACAACGCTCTTTCTTTGACCAGCGTCTTCTTGATCGAACCAACATTGGAAGACGTGTTTTTAAACCTTACCGGCAGGGAGTTGAGAGATTGAAAAGCGCTTGGATGTTCTTCAAAGTCCATCTTCTCAGCGATATGAGAAACAGAAGATCTGTTTTTTGGGCTATGCTTTTCCCTTCCATTCTGTTGTTTGTTTTGGTCTTAACCTTTTCTAATCTTGGAATAAAAGGCTCGTTGGACTTCAAGATAATCATCGTGAATGAAGCCGAAATCACGAGTGTGAAAGGCGTTAACTACGCCAATTCTTTGATAAAAGCCTTTAAGAACCTATCTCATCCAAACGAAAATGGCATATTCACCACAGAAGTGGTGAACGGAAATTTAAAAGATGCGTTGCAAAGGGTTATGTACGCTCAAGCCGATGCGATCGTCGTCATACCAAAAGATTTCAACATGAAGATGATGCGTTCTATCTTGTTTGCAAAACTTGGTATGCCATTCGAAAGTGCGCAAATAAAGGTTTATTACCTTCCGAACGAAGCTTCCTCCAGTCTCGCTCAGGGCGCAATAGAAGGTGTGATGGACGAGATAAACTCCTATATCATGTCAAAATTCAACTATCATCTGAAAGCCTTCTCGGTTCGCAGTGAAACCATTGGTGAAATGATGAAAGCCCCGACTTACACCGATTTTGTCACACCTGGCATCATAATAATCGGGGCTTTTACGACCGGACTTCTGTTGGTTGGACCAAAACTGGCCTTCATGAAAAGAGACAAGATCATGAAAAGATACGCCTCAACTCCGGCGAATCCAAAATCTTTTTTCGCGGGTTTTACACTTTCCAAGCTTTTCATAATGGTTATACAATATTTCTTGCTGGCATTCATCGCCGTTTGCTTATTCAATTCCGCCGTTCATATATTTTCCGGATTGGCCATTCTTTACTACCTCTTCACGTGTATGATCTACATACTGATAGGATTCGACATAGGATTCATCGTTTCCGGTCCAACGGCCGTAAGCGCTTTAACGAGCGTGATAAACTTGCCGTTGGAATTTTTGGCAGGCGTGTACTTTCCGCTTTTTAACTTGCCCTGGTACGTTAACATCTTCGTGTGGACGAATCCTTTGTGGTACGCCACAAATGCGATGAGACAATTGTTAAATGTCGGCTTGTCCATAACACCTATGTGGATGAACGTACTCGTTCCATCATTATGGGGAATAGCATCACTTATATTCCTTTCCACCCAAAAGATGTGGAAGAGGGTATGACTATGAAAACGAAGAAGAGCGTGAAAGTTCTGTTGACAAAAAGCTTTTACATGTTCATAAGAGATAACAAAGCGACCTTGATGATGTTCATTTCACCGATCGCATTCATGCTTATATTGGGTTTTGTAATAGCCGGTATTTCCGGTGGCACTCAAAACGTATCCGTGAAATTGGCATTCTATCTTTCAAAAGAATTAAAACCTTATCAAAATACCTTGCTAAAAGAAGCCAGATCGTCTGGATTCGATGTGACATTCGTAAAAGATGAAGAAAGCATCCGAAAACTCGTAGCTTCTGCAAAAATGCAAATGGGTATTTCTCTTTGTTCCACATCGATGACCTTTTTCTACAATCAATCCTTTGGTCAGTACAACAACTACCTTAGAATACTCCAAGATTTCGTATCTCAATTCGTAAGGAAAAAAGTTTCCGGGATTCCCACTTACATAGAGGCGAAACCAATTCCAATAAAAAGTGGCGTGAATCTCACGGTTATCTCTTTCGTGGTTCCTGGTGCTATGGCCATAGCCATTTTGACAGCGTGCGTGTTATCCACAGCCACAGCCTTTTCAAATTATCGTTCAAGTGGTATGTTGAAAAGATTGAAAGTTACGCCTTTAAGTGGGAACACGTTCACTTTTTCCATCGCAGTTCACAGATTTTGGTCTTCCATTCTTTCATCCATTTTAACGGTTTTAACTTCGGAAATCGTATTTTCAACCACGTACGGCATCAATTGGATATCGTTTTTATTCATCATTTCAACGGCGGCAATTTTATCCATAGGTTTTGGAACGATCTTCTCTGTGGTTTTCAGAGATATGTGGACAACTTTGAACTTTTCAACTATACTTCTCACCATCATGATGCTCTTTTCCAACGTTTTCTATCCATTTTCCATAATGCCAAATTACATACGCATAATAGCGCACGCAATGCCCGTAACGTATTTCACGCAAGCGCTGAGATATGCTCTTGGAATAAGTTCAATGTACACGAGCGAATTTTTAACGATAAACCTCATTTTCGCATTCGTTGGCTTGTCCTTGATAATTCTCGGTGGAAGAATAATGTTCTACTTTGAAAGGAGATGAATATGGAATTTTTAGTTTCAAAAGAATTCAAATTCGATGCCGCTCACAATTTAACAAGATATCACGGTAAATGCGAAAAACTACACGGTCACACTTATAAACTTCGCGTAACCTTAAAGGGGTTAAGAAACGAGGATGGAATGGTGTACGATTTCGTTGAATTAAAAAAAATCGTAAACGACGTGGTGATATCGAAGTTGGATCATTCATATATAAATGATTTTATAGAGCAACCTAGCGCTGAAAACATAGCCGTATGGATATGGGATAAATTATTTAAAATTCTGAACGGTAAAACCTATTCACTTTACGAAATAACGTTATGGGAAACGGAAACATCTTTTGTAACTTACAGAGGTGCCGAAAAAGATTCACAGAATTAAACGAATCATCTAAAATTCTCCAACACTTCGACCAGTTTGTTTCTTTCCTTTTCTTCATCCAATCCAAAGTAAGCGAGAGCCGTGGGAATCTTCTTGAGATGAAAGGATTTGGCGTATTTTTCCA
>CAZCZS010000080.1:0-7031 GCA_964503355.1 uncultured Mesoaciditoga sp. | reverse complement strand
TTTTTTTGTACTTGGATGATGAGAAGAAATCTTTCAACATCTTCTTCTCTTCGATCGTTTTCTCGTCATCGTTTTTTTGTACGGACAGCCTTGGGTTTTTCGCCAAAATCGGCCCAAATCTGTCCATGAAAGTTTCGGCAGTTTTTCCAGTCTTGTCAACACCGTTTATGAAATTGACCCTTGAAAGTATGGGATGATTTCCATATTTGAAAACGGTTATGAATTCCTTCATGTACTCAGTTGGTTTTTGTTCCAACTTTTCAAGCTTTTTAAAATCTCCCTCGAATTCAGATGGATACTTTCTAGAATCCACTTTCGACACGACAGAACGAAACGCATTTTCATCTATGGACGTGGCGTACTTTGGATTTTCTTTTCCTTCCTTTAAGAGTAAATGAAGCGTTCCCCTTATGGGAGGAGTTCCCACAAGTTTTACCGTTAGAAGATTGGGTAAGGTCTTTTCACGAGAATTGCCTGATGTGAGAAATTGCTGAAGGCTCAAAGCGCTGTAATTCACACCGGTATACGCTGAATGATCTATCACAGACGGAATGTATCGTGTATTCAAAGCGTTGGCGGTTCCCCAAGTTGGTGGCCAAACTTGAACTTCTTCCGGAAGCTTTAAAGAGGTATCTACCATCCATATGAAAGGCATGAGCATGATGGCAGCCCCCGCGAATGCTACTATGTAAAGGATCAATTCCACGAATCCATTTTTCATCTTCATGATATGTGGGCGCGAAAGATTTCAACAATTTTGAGTTGAAAGAAACGCGCTCTTTCCTCCTTTCCTACATCAACCTTTTCGAATTTTAAAGCTCTTTAAGATTACGTGTACTCCACTCTTTTCCTACTGGCCTTGAATTGAATAAGAGTGAACACCAAGATTATCCCGAATAGCACGTAAGCCGCCGCTGAAGCCAGTCCCATCTGCTGATCACCGTAAAATTCGTTAAATATGTAGTAAACTATCGTCAATCCACTGTTGTTATAAGGTCCCGGCACACCTTGATACAAAACGTACACCTCTGTGAAAACTTTGAAAGCGCCTATCACCGAAACTATAAGGACAAAGAACGTCATTGGTGAAAGCAAAGGCCAAGTTATGTAAAAGAATTTTTGGCTCGTCGTCGCTCCATCTATATCGGCCGCTTCGTAATAGAACTTGTCTATGGATTGCAAACCGGCTAAGAATATTATCGCGTTGTATCCAATGGTCTTCCATATGGACATCACGGCTATGGTTGGAATAGTCCACACTTCATTTTTCAACCATGCTTGGCCCGGTAAACCAACAAGGCTCAACATGTAGTTTAAGAGCCCAAATTGATCGTTGTATATCCATTGCCAAACCAAACTTATGGCAACTATGGATGTGACAAAAGGCATGAAATATGAAGTTCGCAAGATAGCCTTGAATAATTTCAATCTGTTCAACAGTAGTGCGACTAACAAAGACAAGAATATGTTTATGGGAACGTACAAGACAACGTAATAAGCGGTGTTCCATAAAGCCTTTATGAAATCACCATTATCCTTAACTATATTCAACCATTGATACACCCCGTATTCACTGGGGAAAACGTATCTTAAGAAGACGTAAGAAAATATGAGTACGAGAAATGTCAAAAAGCCGTGTTCCTTCATAACCGTGACGAAAGAACTGGATTTCAAGAAAAACAAAACGATCGCCGCCACCAAAAAAATCAATGAAAGATAAAAATTCTGGCTTAAATGTGCTATCGTCATTTTCAGAAATAAAAGACTTACCGCACTCACACCAAGGACGTATAGAGTTGAAAAGAGCTTCTCTTTCTTTTCTTTTATCAGTTGAGCGATAAGAAAAACGGCGTAGGTTAGCATGATGGTTACGCTCACGTAAACGATGGTGTAGCTCAAAGCTTTAAGAAAAGAATAAGGCGGAGGGGAATCCAACTGAAATAGCTGAATGTAATTGCCAAATCCTATGAATTGAGGACTCCTAAGATGAGCGTAATTCCAATTGAAAAAAGATAGGTAAAACGAATATCCTACTGGCCAAAAGACAAATATGGACATGACGATCAACGCAGGTAGAACGAAAAAATAGCCGGCCATGTTCTCTCGTAATTGTCTTCTGCTGTATCGCTTCACGACAATATCACCTCCATAAGTAGGAGATTATACCATTATTTCGTTCTGTAAAGTCTATCTCCAGCATCACCCAATCCTGGCAAAATGTACGCATTTTCATCCAGTTCTCTGTCTATGAACGAGGTGTATATCCTCAAATCAGGATGAGCTTTTTCAAGCACTTCTACGCCTTGCGGTGCGGCAAGAACCGATAACATGGTGATATGTTTTCCACCGTTATTTTTAACCAATTCAACGGCTTTAGCGGCTGAATTTCCAGTTGCCAACATCGGATCAAGGATAAACACTTCGGTATCATCAAACATCTTTGGAAATTTCATGTAATATTCTACGGGGGTTTTGGTTTCCTCATCCCTATACAAACCAACATAACCCACTGAAGCGTTTGGAAGAAGTTGAAGAAAGCCGTCCATCATTCCCAATCCGGCTCTGAGTATGGGAACTACGACGATGTTTTTGTCGTTTATCTCATAGCCGACACATCTTTCAAGAGGTGTTTCTATGATTTTTTCTCGTAACGCAATGTGCCTTGTCGCCTCGTAAGTCATGAGCATCGTTATTTCTTTTACCAATTCTCTGAACTCTTTTGGACCAGTTGATTTATCCCTTAATATCGTGAGTTTATGTAAAACCAAGGGATGATCTATTACGAAATGACTCATAATTCACGCCTCCACCTTTTTTTCGAAATAGGGAACCACACAATTTTTACCGTAAGATTTTGCCCAATACAAAGCTATATCAGCTTTTTTGACTACGCTGTCAACATCTTCATCTTCAGTTAATTGCGTTACACCTATAGAAACCGTTAAGTTGGAAGGAATTATCCTTGCCTTCTCTATTTTCTTTCGAATTCTTTCACAGCTTTTTACAGCATGATCCAAAGGAGTGTGAGGAAAAATTATTAAGAATTCTTCTCCTCCATATCTTCCAACCACATCTATACTTCTCACGTTGTCCATGACCAGTTCTGCCACTCTTCTCAGAGCTTCGTCTCCAACGTCATGGCCGTTTCTATCGTTTATCCTTTTGAAATTATCGATATCCAACATGGCTACGCTTAAAGATTCTCCATATCTTTTAGATCTTTCCACCTCCTCCGCCAATCTGTTCATTATGTACCTTCTTGAATACAACCGAGTAAGAGAGTCTATATTTGACACCTTTGTCGCAATACTTCTTTCAACATGCATGGCGTAGAAGGGAACGAGGTGATCTAACATTAACAACGCTTCATCCATCACAACATTCTTGGTTTGAAAGCCTATGTAAAAAACGCCATTTTCCATTTGATATTGATAAACGAAGAGATCTTTGCCAAATGCCCACGCAAAATCCGAATCTGGTTTTTCGTTGGTATTCCATATTATCCCATCTGGTGTGGCATGAAGAACATATTCTTCCACGCCACTAAACCAACACGTAACATCGTTTTTCAACAATTTCGAAACGTTTATCGTTAAAGATCTCACTATTTCGTAAGTGGTGCTGAAATACCTAAAAGCCATATAGAATGAGAAAAGATCATATGAAGTTTTCATAAAAGAACGACTTCGTATCTTATTTGAAAGATATGAAGCCCTCTTTTTTAGTCCCATTTGGCGGCATATGGAAACGGCAAGATGCAAATGATAATTGGCAGACTTCTCAAAGCCGTTGAGTCTGTAGGCGTTTGAAAGTTGCTCTTCGTAAAAGATTTTTCTGATATTCACGTTGTTCATGTATATGTTCTTTCCCAAATTCTTCAAAAAAAGCATGTGTTTTCTTCCGGGATATCTGGCTAAAAAGTACGCTGACAGATAGTCCATGCTCTCCACTTTGTTTTCATCAAAACTTTCGAAATTCGTAAAGATGGATAACTTCTTGATTTTGGATACGTTGGAATTCTTCAGCATTTTCCAGATCTTTTCCTTATCGTCGACGTACAACGCGTAAAGGAATTCGAGAAATTCTCTCTCTTCTTCATCTTCCAACTCTTTTAATCCATCAAGCTGGAGATCTTCAATCTTCATTCTCATCTTTAAATTTTCGACGAAAGGCTTCATTTCCGCGTAGGCTTTGTAAGCGTTTTTCAAGAAGAATTTTCCTTTTTCAAATTCCCCCATTTCTATAGAATTGGAAGCGAGAATCAAATAGGAAAAAGAAACTATCTTCTCCAATCCTTCGTTCATCGAATTTTTCAAAGCTTGAAGCGCTTTTTCATGCGATCTTATTGGCATTTTCTTTTCCAAAGCGCTTGCTATATTCACCTCTATAAGCGGTTCCAAATCTTTAAAATCGTACTCATGTGCTAGTGAAAGCGCCGTTTCGAACTCATCAATCGCTTCCTCTGTTTTTTCTCTACTTTCCAACAATATTCCCACGTAATTTCGCGCCATGCATTCGATCCTTCTGGCTTGAATAGATCGTATTTTTTCCAGCGGTGATATGATATGCGAATAAAAACTTTCAACGTTTTCAGAGGTTGAAACCATGATGGCGTATTTTCTCATGATTTCAACCAAAGGTGTGGTTTTATTTTGAAGAAGAGAGAAATTCATTCCATTCATGGCCAACACGATCGAATAATACGCGTTTCTAAACGTTCTTCGTCCGAATTCTTCGGCTTCTTTGAAGTGAAAGTCCATCTCTTCATATCTTCCGAGTACTTTGAAGAAAAAAGCTTTCAGAGATTCGAACAGCTCCAATTTTTTTTGATAAATATTTTCCGCCGTTTCGATCAATTCAAGACCCAATTTCGGTTTTTCACCATTTCTCGCGAGTCTTCTTGCCTCTTTGATCAGAAAAAATGGATTTGGTCGTTCATAGCGTGCTGGATACACTTGCCACTCATCGTTTACGTATTCCCATTTTCCTTTCAATATCAAGTGCGAGATGGAAAAGATCTCACCTTTTGTATCCGCGAAAAGGGAATCCAAATCCGTCTTCAGAGTCGCTTTACTCCCAAAGAACGTTTTCAAAAACCATCCTATTTCCTCTTTTGAAATACGAGGTGGAATGAGGGTTTTCCTTGGATCTACTTTGAAATATGGTTCCAAAAATTCCACAATTTTTACATCAGGATGGAATTCCCTTAATTCGTTACAAAAAGTGTGCATTTCAATGGAATTCGCACTGTTGAATATGTAAGTGGTATCTTTATCAACATCAAACAACAAAGCAAGTGGGGTTATGCCCGCCGCTCGCAGCTCGTTTTCATTCGAGAAAATGTTGCGCCACGCTTTCTCTTTGTACACTTCCTTTCTGATTTCTTCGAGCGAAGAAAAAATCTTTCCCATCTTCGAGATCAAAGGGATGAATCCTTCTGCCCCGATCACGGGAACAAAAACCGAACCTTGTGCTTTTTTCAATTTTTCAACGAATTTATCATGACGCCATACGCCAACCGACGGTAAAAAGAGAGGAGAATTCAGAACGGGTAAAGATAACTCTTTCATCAGCTGAAAGATCGCCGACAGCTTCTCCCTGTAAATTTTGGAAGGCCATCCACTTGATTTTCTGAACACATTGGCCAATGTTCTAACGGTTGTGAAAAACGAAAAAGGGTTTTCTATTCGACCGCTTATCACAATTGGAGACGCGTTGAAATTCGGTACTATCACAGGCTTTCCGTGTTGGATTTTAACGTTATCTTTGCCTACAGGACCAAAATAGATTCCACGCTTTGCACAGTTGTAAACGGATTTTACCAAGTATATGAATTCTTCCTCATCCATTTCTTGAGGATGATCATCCAGATCGGAAATAACTATGTGCATCTCTTCTTCCTTTATCTCAAATCCGTTTATCTTTGGAAAGCAAGTACATCCCGGCAGAGATCTTAACAAGTTTCTTGCGTTGGTTGCGTTTTTCATCACTACAGTTAACAATACTCCCCCCCTTACTCAGCAGCCCAATGTTCGTACAAAGATGGAGGAATATTTTCGATAAAATCGTATTCTTCTTTCCACACTCCTCCTCCATACCCTCCATACGTGCTTCTCGATCCTCCGTTTTGATGACATATGTACAGATGTTTTTTAGCGCGCGTTATGGCGACGTAAAATATCCTCCACTCTTCATCCAAATTACCGCTTTTGATTCCCATAAACGAAGGAAAATCACCAGGATTCACGGCCAAAATGAAAACAACCTCCCATTCCAATCCCTTCGCTTGATGAACGGTCGTCAACGTTACCTTCGAACTCTCAACGTTTTCATTTTTCAGCGTTACGTCTTCCGTAATGGCAAGATCTGACAAAAATTCCGTGATGGAATCGTACCTTTTGGATATTTCCGTAAGTCTTTCTATATCGGATTGCCTGTCTTTGAAATCCGAAAAGGTCATCGCCAAATAATCCGAATAGAAAGTGTTGTACGTGTATTCTATCACTTGAGAGGGAGTGATGTTTTTAGACAAACCTTTGAAAAGTTCTCCCACTTGCTCGTATTTTCTTCCGAATTTTCCTATTTCTTCCATACTCTTAATCGGATCGTTCTCGCTTTCGATGAAAGCTATTATCCTATCCGCTCCTTTTTTTCCTATCCCCGTGAAAAGTTGAAGAATTCTTCTCCAAGATAGCTCGTCTTTCGCATTGCTCAAAACTCTCAAAAAAGCCAGTATGTCTTTAACGTGAGTGGATTCTGTGAATTTTATGCCGGACTTCACTCGAAAGGGAATGTTGGCTTTGGAGAGCTCCATTTGAACGTCCAACGAATGAGAATGCGCCCTGTAGAGCACCGCTATTTGTTCTTTTTTCACTCCTTTTGCCACGAACTCAGAGATCTTTTTTGAAACGAATTCAGCCTCTTCGTATGAATTCCATGTGCTCACGACAACTGGACGTTGTGAATGAGATTTTACAGCTTTCCATTTCTTCTGAAAAACGTTGTTCGGAATGAGAACGTTTATCAAAGAC
>CAZCZS010000079.1:0-7229 GCA_964503355.1 uncultured Mesoaciditoga sp. | reverse complement strand
ACTTTTCACTTCGTTAACGTCATCGCTCGACATGTAAACACGCGTTATTCCGGCAGAATTGTCCTCAACGACGATAACGTTCGTTCCGGAAAAGCTCAATTTGTACGCGTTTTCCATAGCGTATTGGAATTCGTTCAAAGTAACGTTGGACAATTTCAAACTCACATTTGGCAATTTGGTCGCGGCAAAAACGACGTTCTTTGAAAATTCGTTGTACACCTTTTCTATCAAAGTGTTAAGTGGGTAATTTTTAACATCACAACTTATCAGATCATCGTGGACCACCACGATTTGATTTGGAGAAGCTTGCGCCGTTTGAGTTGCGTTAGTTGAGGGGGTGATCAGCAAATTCGATGATTTCAAAAGCTCGACGGTGTCATTCACTTCGGATGCCGCGCCAGATATTCCAACCGTAACGTAAGTGGAAACGGTTGAGGGAGTGGCCGGTCCAAAGAAACGAAGTCCTTTTGATTTTATCATGGATTCAACGCTGTAATAGTTTTGAGATGAGATCTTCACGAATTCCGTTTTGATGAGGGGTTTCTTCTCCATAACGCCTTTTTTTGCCGCGTGCGAATTTATGAATTTTGCAGCCTCGTTTATCATATCCGAATCTATTCCGTAGATTGCAAATTCCTTAAGGGCTTTCAAGTATTCGGCCTTCAAATTCGGATATTTTATCGAGATCAAATTCAGAATGTCTTGAGCGCTTTTCTCATCTGACCACGGTACTTCTTTGAGGTAAACTACGTTTTCTTCTACTTTTGGTGTTTTCATTTGAGTGTTTCCAACGATGAGGTTGGAGGTTTTCAAGGCGTTTATGAATTCGTTCACATCTGTGGCGGGTCCACTTACAACATACGGTATCGTTTCAGATGTGCCGATGCGCGTTCCGGTACCGAATAAGGTTGGAAATTCGCTTTTCAAAAAAGCGTTCACACTGCCAAGATTTTGTGGCGAGATCTTCACAGTCACCGTTGTCTTTTTCACTTTAACGGTTTGAAACGGTTTTCTACTCTTCACGAATTCCACCGCTTTGTCAACTTGCTCGGAATCTTGTGAGTAGAAAAGTATTTGGCCGAATGAAGGAAAGTAGACGATTTTTACATCCGGATACAATATGTTTATCATCTTCATGAGATCGGTGACCGAATTCTTATCCGTCCACATCACGAAATTGAAATGCAATGGTTTAGCTTTAACAACGGTTAAAGTGCTCGCTATGAGTTTTACGTTCTGTTCGAATTTCTCCATCTGTTTTTGCGGACCGTTCACTATGTAAACCGTATTTGAGGATTTTTGTGAAGGTGAACCGTACGCCGTGATACCAGGTGTTTCTTTTGAAAGTTGTAGAAAAGCGGGAACGTTTGAATTCGGCACTTCGAACGTTACTGAGACTCTGGGACCATTTTCAGATAATATCTGAGCGTACTTCTCTATAACTTTTTTGGACATTTCCAAATCCGACTTGCTTCCAGACAAGACTATCGTTGAAAATGAAGGAAGATACATGAACTTAACGTTTGGGTACATCGTGTTTACCAGCTTTTGAAGCTCAGCTTCGGCCGCCGGAGTTGTCCAGTTCACGGTTGAAAAATTGGTACTTTCCTTCAAAAAATTCATCAAACTCTTGATCGTTTTTTGTTGCTCTTGAGTGGCTTTCACTATGGCGTAAGATGGATGATCTGGAGCTCCTAGAAATCCTATAACCCTGTCGTTACCAAAAAGATCGTCAACCAAACTTTTGAAGTCGGCAAACGATATGTTCGTTTTGGAAAGGTCGTAAAAACTCACTATGTTGTTGTAAGTTCCAACTCCAAGTTTTCCAAGATCTTTAACAAGATCGCTTTCTTTGGCGATGTAATACGTACCGTCCGGCAGAATGGCGTAGCCAATTCCAGGAGATGAGATCAACACGTCGTAAAAGGCTTCAGATGGTGTAACGTTGCTTAAAGTTATATTTACAGGATTTTTGGAGATTTTTGGATCTATAATGAGATTTCTTTTTAAAAGTCTGGCCAAATATTTTATGGCAAGGCCAAGTGTAGAACCATTTTCTCCAGAAAAATCTATGGATATTCTCGTAGCGGCGCCACTCAAAGCGAGTTTTTGGGAAATACCAAGTGTCACGAAGCTTAGCACAAGGGAGTGATCTTCTTCGCCAACGAAGGAGCTAACCACGAACGGAAAATCGAATTTCACACTCGTTTTGTTGGATGTTGAAGAGATCGTCGCTTTTACCGGACCCCACTCTATCGTTTTGGAAAGTTTCGAAGAAACATTTCCATCGAACACAAGGACGGGTGAATTCCCAAGTACGCTTTTCAACTCGTAAGAAGGTTTTGAATTGAAAGTGAGTTTTGCTTGAAAGAGGCCCTGCGTCGCCGAAAACGTTAACGTTTCAAGCGTAGCTCCCGCGGCAATGGAGACCATCAAAGCCATTACAATCAAAAAGATAAAGGATTTTTTCATCATTTTACCCTCCACATCGTTTATTTTGTTATCAAACCTTGAGACGTAACGGTGTAAAGTCTACCTGTTGAGATGTTCATGATGACGGCACCTTCGTAGATGGGATCGAAATAAACTATAACGTATTTCGTGCCCTTCCAAGCGAAATGCGTTGTAGACCTGTTGAAATCGAACGTCATGTTTTTGCCACCCAACGATAAGGTTACCATGTTAACGCTTTGGGATTTTACACCGCTCACATATTTCAAACTCCCATCCACTTTGAATTTCAAATCAGAAGTCTTCAACAACGAAACAAGATCGCGTTTGTTCAACTTCACGATTAGCGGTGAAAAAAGATCTATTTTCATCTCTATCGGTTTTACGTAATCCGTCGAAATTCTTTTCGAAAGGATGGATTCTATTTTAAAAGTTTGGATATAAGGATTAGAGCGCCTACGTTGAGGAGATTTTGGAAAGAACAGAACGTATCCTATCCATCCAAAAACGGCTATTATAAAGAGCAAAAGCACTATCACCAAAGTTTTACTTTTCATACTATCCCCCGTAAACTTTAACTGTTAGCTTCGTCAAAACGACTTTTTCTTTGAAAATTTCGCTGTATGAAAAGCCGGAATATCTTACCGGTATTAAAGAATTCAGGGAAATGTTTTCCACTTTGACGTTGGTGTAAGCTAAAAGCGTGTTCAAGAGCTTTGAAGCGTTCACTTCTGCATTTCCCTTAAAAGATAAGATGTCTCCCGAAACTTTTATCTTAGACGCGGGAATGAATTTTTCAAGTTCTCTTTTCAAGTCATTCTTTGAAATTGCGTGGGCGTTCACTTTTTTGGAATATAGCAGAAGCTGTTGTTGCATCCTGAAATTTTGAGAATACAAAGAATCGAATTTTTGTATGGAATGTATGATCTTCTCCAGTTTTCCAGACTGATTGAAAACCATAACAACGTCGAAGACAACAACGAAAATAACGGATAAAAAAATCAAGATGACGGCGAGTTTTCTACTCATTTTTCTCTCCTGAACAGATATATTTTTTCACTTTTCGTTTTGTACCATTTCGATCCGGCATTTTCGACGAGTTGAACTTTGTAACCTAACTTTTCGAAGTACGATTTTTCTTCGAGAGGAACAGAACTATCTTCCAAACCGAATTGCACCATCTCTATAGGTGTTGAAGAAGCTGTTGAGTATTCGAGTGTTGCCAACGATATCTGACCCTTGAACTTTTCAAAAACGTTTTGCACCGAATAAAAAGTGTAGTGAAAATCGTTAACACCTTCAAGCGTATCCTTCATGTACGAGAGGACTCTTGATTTTGAATTCAAAAGTGTGGAATATCTCGCGATTTGATCGTCAATACGCCTTTGGATATCTTCTTTGGATAGAGCGGAAAACGAGGAAATTCCCGCCGCGTTTAAAAGGTTTTGATCCGCGGAAAGCGCATTTGCGTAAATTTTATCCATCATCTTGGAGCTCACGAAATAAAAAGAAAATCCCAAAAGCAGTATGATTCCCATCGCTATTAAAAATTTAGATGATTTTACCTTTCGAACTTTTTTTCTGTAGAAGTTTACCCTTGGAATTTTCACTCACCCCCCTTATCGCCAAACTGTACGCGGCGAGTGGTAAGTTCTTGTTCACGTTTACGGCTTCGTCGTAGGGAATTATTCTTTTTGCCATGTCGAATTTTAAGATGCCCTTCTTCCAAAAGTCCAAGTTTTTCTTCTTTTCAGAGATGAAAATGAACGTATCCACAACTTCATCTGCCATCGAATACCTTGAAAGCATCATCCTTGTCAAATTCTGTACCCTATCGGTCAATTCCACGTAATGGGAAAGTATGGATTCCTCGTCCAATTCATCTACACCTTCAGAGCCATCGCTTAGGCTGTCTATACTCACAAGCCAACCGTCTTTGAAGAGTTCAACGTAAGTTGAGGAAATATCTTCAAAAGCGATGAATAAAATGCCTTTCAAAAGCTCCTCTTTTATTATGTAGTTGAATTTGAAGTATCCCGCGTCCAAAATATCTGGAAAAGGTATGCCAGCTTTGAAAAGCAAACCGTTGAATTTGGAGATATCTTCCACTTTGACTATAAAAGATGAAACTTCCAATGAGGAAACGTTTTTTTGTCTTGATTCGATTTCCACGGTGATCTCTTCAGGAGAAATGGAGAGTTCTTTCACTATCTGGAATTTCGCAGCGTTTGCAGCTTGATCTTTCGGCATAGCGGGCAATTCCAATTTCCTAAAGAGGATTCTGTCTGGAAAGAGAGCGGTGGTTATGTGATCTTCTATGTCTATTTTCAAAGCGGCTTTTATCTTTCCCAACGCAAGGGCTATTTCGCCTTCATCGATCAAAGCCTCACCATCAAAGGCTTTGTTTTTGTAAGTTGAGACGAAGGAAGAGACGATCTCGAGATTTTTACCTTTCTTCTTCAATTTCACCCCTTCGACCTTATATCTGCCGATATCCAAACCAACGTAACAATTACCAAATAGTAATCCCACTTCCTTCACCCCTATCGACTTTCAATGTACCGGTTACAGGTTGAAGGGTGAAAAGAAATTTTTCTTTCTTGAAAGAAAGAAAAAACTTTCCACTCTTGTATGGAATGCCTTTTGAGAAGGCGAATTCCCTTTTTCCCTTAATCGATGAAACACTTAAAGATCTTTCCTTCACCTTTTTTCCATTCAGTGTCACGTAGATTTTTCTGCCACTTAAGAAAATGGCACTTTTCATCTTTTTCATCAAAGACACTTGCCTTGCGTATCTTATCATGTGTTGAACGTTTTCCATGTCCGCTTTAAACATCAGTTCTTCGTTTATTCTCCAAAACGATGGAATCATCAAAGAAAGAAAAACGCTTACCAATGCCAAATAAACGATCAGTTCAACTACGGTGTAGCCGTTTTTCATTTTCCAAACTGTCCCGCACCGCTTTCAAGGCTGAACATCGTTTGATAAAGACTGAACGTTAAAAAACCAACGGCTAAACCTATAACTCCTATCATGGCAGGCTCTACCATTGAAACGATCTGTTTCAACTTCACCGATACCTCTTCATCGTAAAAATCCGCAACTTTGTTGAGCATCTCATCCACTCTACCGGTTTCTTCACCGGTTCCAACCATTTCTACCAATAACTGAGGGAAATATTTCGTCTTCTGCATGGCTTCTTTAAGTGTACCGCCGTTACGGAGAGTTTCAACCATTTCGGATACACTTTTGATGAGTTTAGGGTCAGATGTTGAATTCGCCGCCATTTTCACCGCATCCATTATGGAAACTCCACTGGAAATCAAAGTGGCCAAGGTTTTACTGAAACTTGAAGCGGTTTCGAGTTTCCTCAACTTCTTTATCGGCGGGAAAAGGGATAAGATGAAGTTTTTAAAGGCCACCCCGTACGGCGTTCTCATGAAATAATATCCTCCGATCGTCGCAATGGTTAAGAATATGATGACGTTCATCCAATGATTCGCCACGTAATCGTTGCCGTTTATTAAAAGCGCGACCACGCCAGTGGGTTTTATGTTTCCAAAAGCTCTGAAAAGATTCGGAAGAATGAAAAGACTTATCACCATCAAAATAAGAATGGCGAATATGGAAACGAACACGGGATAAGCCATCGCCGAACGAATTTCATCTCTGATTTTTTTGCTGTCTTCGTAGAATTTTGAAAGCTTGAGCAGAGCTTCATCTAAAACACCGCCGCTTTCGCCCGCCTGCATCAGGTTAACAAGGACTGGATCGAATATTCCGGCTTCATCAAAAGCTTCGGCGAGTGACATACCTCCGTCGATGGAGACCAAAATACCTTCCAACGTTTTTCTGAATGGTTTTGTGAACGCTTCTTGTCGTGAAAGTAACTTCAACGCATCTTTTATTCTGACACCAGCATTTATCATGGTAGAAAATTGGCGGGTAAAAAGAACCAGATCACCTAATTTGGCTCTCAATTTCATGCCTTTCTTCTTTTGAGGAACAGCTTGAATGTTTAGTATCACGTAGCCTTCCTGAGAAAGTTTGTTGACCAAGCTAACCTCGTTTGGCGCTTCCAATTTTCCCTTCACGGTTTTTCCGCTGGGATTTACGGCATCAAAGATATATGTAGGCACTCTTCACCTCGCCTCTTTGGAGCTTTACTCACTTGAAAAAATTTGATCGTTGATATTTTAACTCAAAAGCCATATTTATACAAAATATATTTTCAAAATTCATTTATTCACCTTGTGCGCCGACTTCGCAAGCCAATTTAACGAATATGCATCTCTTCTCAAGTTATAAGGGTTTTGTGAATACCATGTCAGCTCAGATCTTCGATAACGAAAAAGTGAGTGGTAACAAGTAAGAAGTAAAAGCGCGTGGCACGTGACAAATACAAAAACGAATAAAAATGTCACTTGCCGTGCACTACAGAATACAAGCTACGCCCTGATTTTTTTACTTGTCTCGATGAAAACTTTTTCGTTACTTTTACGCACAAGGCGAATCATTTATAAAGAAAAAACAAAAAGCGAGAAGAAAATTCTTCTCGCTTCATGGTGCCGAGGCCTGGAGTCGAACCAGGGACACGAGGATTTTCAGTCCACTGCTCTACCACCTGAGCTACCTCGGCTTTGGCGGGGACGACGAGGCTCGAACTCGCGACCACCGGTGTGACAGACCGGCATGCTAACCAAACTGCACCACGTCCCCACTCTCTTGGTGGTGGGAACAGCAGGGTTTGAACCTGCGACCTCCTGCTTGTAAGGCA
>CAZCZS010000078.1:0-7279 GCA_964503355.1 uncultured Mesoaciditoga sp. | reverse complement strand
AATCTTTATGCCTTTTTCAATGAACTTTGTTACATCCCGATTTTTTCGTTACTCTCGTGCACAACGTGAGTTGATAAATATCTTCGTTCAATTCAAAAATTCATTTGAAAAAATCTGAAGTATTTTCCAAGAGCCATCCACTTGAGGCCTTATGAATTTCTTTTCTTTTATGTATGACACTATCAGATCGGCAACTTCGGTGTTTATCTCTTTTACCGGCTTTTTTCCTATGAACATGGTGTATCCGCCGCTTCCGCCACCTTGGTAGCTGTTAACGGCTATCTTGTATTTTTCGTTCATCTCAAGCGGTTTTCCGTCTTTTTCCACATTCACGATTCTTTCACCCACAGGTTTTTGTAAATCTATGATGTAAGAAACTCCCCTGAATATGTTGTATTTGTACCCTTTCATACTTCCGGATTCGATTATTTGACCGTCTTCATAGGAAAAATAAGTGGCTGAATGTTCCATCATCTCTTTTATCTCTTTACCCGTTAATTCGAAAACCTTCAAGGTGTTCGAAAAAACGTAGACGCTCATAACGTTTCTACGTGTTATCACCCCTTTTTTCCAACCGTGAACGTCCGGAGAAAAAACGGATGTGGCCGAGATGTCCGCGCCGGTGTAATGAAGCTGAACATCGTTTATCAAGTTGACCAAAGCCGTTTCATGAGTGCGCGCGTACATGGCATCTGGCACGTAAAAATCTCCTAAAGCTTCTCCTATTGGTTCATCCAACCATTTTTCCACCGCACTTTGGTATGGTATCATCATTTCTACCAATTTTTCATCTTGCGGTACACCTTCCAAAGTTAAAAGTTCAACGTTTGTGGATTCGACTTTCCATTTGTCAACGTGTGATAAACGCATTTCTATCACTCCAAGTGCCTTCCCATAGCTCGCTGCCATGATGACCGGTACACCGTCTATTTTCGTGGCGAAACTCTTGTGTTGATGACCGAAAATGAACGCTGAAACGCCTTTCAACGTCTTGGCCATTTCATAGCCTTGATTTTCGCCGGTCAACTCCGCGATGACTTCTGAAGTTTCGGGATCTCTTTCCAAGCCACCATGATAGCCGATTATTACGATATCAACTCCCATGAAATTCAGTTTCTTCATGTAATCGCGCGCGGTTTCTATGGGATCCAAAAAATCCAGATCGCGTATGTGCCTCGGTTCTTCCCAAAAAGGTATGTACTTCGTCGTTAGCGAAAGGTAAGCAACCGTCGGTCCATCTTCGAATTTGAAGATGGTGTATCCTTTTCCGAATTTCGGCTTTTTCGTCACCTTATCAACTACGTTTGCGGAAGTTACTGGAAAATTGGCTTCGGATATGGCTTTTTCCATGACTTCTCTTCCAAAATTGAACTCATGATTTCCGATGGTCATGGCATCGCACTTCATGTAGTTCAGTGCTCTCACACTTGGGTCCATGCCGGAATTGTCGACGGTGGCATGATGATATTCCAAAGGTGAACCTTGAATCAAATCCCCGTCATCGAAGTAGAGCACGTGTTTTTTTCTTTTCCTTATTTCGTTTATCAACGTTGACACCTTTACCAATCCATATTCCGTAGATTCCTTGGTCCAATAATCTTCGGCCAGAACGTAGCCGTGCACATCCGTGGTCGTTAAGATCGTCAAATCGAATCGCTTCAACTTCGACTTCTCCTTTCATGTTTCGATGAACGTTTAAGGCTTAATCTCGTTTTCAAATTCAAAAACGAAAATCAGCGCGATATATCTCTGTGAGACACGCTGACGGAGATCTTATCCTTGAAAAGTTGTGCTATTTTTTGGGCAATGTAAACCGATCTGTGTTTTCCACCACTACAACCAACTGAAACGTACAACACATCTTTGGCCTCTTTTGAATAGTTATCTATAACGAATTCCAGTATTTTTGCAAGCCTTGATATGTACTCTTTTACCACCTTGAACTGTTCGAAATATTCCACAACTTCTTTGTCGATTCCGGTTTTGTCTTTCAGCTCTTCGACGTAGTAAGGATTAGGCAGAAATCTCGCGTCGAATATAAAATCCGCGCTCACCGGTATCCCGTACTTGAATCCAAACGACTCCACGATCATCCTCATCGAACGATTCAGATCACCTTCTATGAATTCGACAATCTTTCTGCGCAGTTCGTGAGAATTCATTAAAGAGGTATCGAGCACGTAATTGGCCATTTCTTTGATTTTCGAAAGCAATTCCCTTTCTTTTAGAATGAGCTCTTCCATGGTACTTTTCCCATCGGAAAGAGGATGTTTTCGACGCGTGAGATTGTATCTTCTGATAAGCGCCTCGTCTTTTGCATCTAAAAACACGATCTTGATCTCAACGCCCATATTTTTCAATTTTTGTACGATTTCTTCGATATCTTCAAAAGATTTTCCACTTCTGACGTCTATCACCGCCGCCATCTTTCTGTTTTCAACGGAAGGGTGTTTCATTATCGATACCATGTTCAAAAGAAGATCGGGAGGAACGTTGTCCATGCAGAAATATCCTATATCCTCCAAAACTCCCAGCGCGGTTGATTTTCCAGCGCCGGACAAACCAGAAACCACTATTATTTCCATTCTTTTACCATTCTTGGATACGTTCTTACCTTTGACATTCAAATTGAATCATCTCCAAAAAATTTGGAATTTCGATTTCAATGCAAATGGCAAGAAATGTCGTGATGACAAAATAAGTGAAAGGGTCGGTAATGCTTTCAAAGCCATGTACATCTTTCTCGCATCTAACACACCGACCATCCTCCTCTTTATATGAGGTTGCAAAAGTGAATGAACAATTGAAGAATGAGGAAAATGTCGATAAACGGCAAATTCAAAAGCAACGCCTTCAACTTTTCAACGGTAAGAACCGATTTTTTCGCAGAAGGCCACGAATTCCTCGTTTCTCAAAGGCTTGCTGAAAAGATAACCTTGAACCGCATCGCAACCTTCATTTTTCAACAAATCCAGCTGTTCCTTGTTTTCCACGCCCTCAGCTACAGTTAACATGTTAAGCGATTTTCCCAAAGAGATGATAGCCTGCACCACTTTTAGATCCCGTGGATTGTGAAGCATGTTTTTGATGAACGAAATATCTATTTTCAAAATGTCGATCGGCAATGTGGTCAAGTACTTCAAATTAGAATAACCCGTTCCAAAATCATCCAATGCCAACCTCAATCCCAGAAGCTTAATCTCGTTTATGGTACTTTGAGTTTCCGCGTTTTCTTTCAAAAGAACCGTTTCCGTCAATTCGAGGATCAGATCTTTTGAATTTATTCCAAATTTTTGTATATTTTCATTCACGAAAGATGAAAAATCCACACTTTGAAATTCCAGCGCGGAGACGTTTACACTCAAAGGTATACGGATATCCTTTTCTCGAAGGATTCTGATCTCATTACACGCCCGCTCGATCACCCATTTTCCTATTTGTTTTATCGAATTTCCCTCTTGTGAAAAAGGTATGAACTCGTCAGGTACCAAAAGCCCTCGTTTCGGATGATGCCATCTTATAAGGGATTCGGCGGCGATCAATTTGGAGGTTTTCAGATCAATTATGGGTTGATAGTAGAGCTCAAATTCATCTTCTTTTAAAGCTCTTATTATCTCTTTTTCGAGATTTATCCTTTTCTTTAATTTCTCGTCTATCGCTTCGCCATAAAATGCGTAACTCCCCTTTCCACTGGCTTTGACCTTGTACATGGCCATATCCGCTTGATGAATCAACTCTTCTATGTCCGTGCCGTCATCCGGGTAAAAAGTTACGCCAATGCTTGCGGAAATGGAAATTTCACGGTTGCCTATTACTATTGGTTCGGAAATGCTTTTCATTATTTTTTGTATAACTTGAAGCACTCCCTGAGGATAACGCACTCTTAAAACCACCACGAATTCATCTCCGCCGATTCTGGCAACCGTATCCGAACCTCTAACGAGCGATTTTAAACGTTGAGCCACCACTTGAAGAAGCAAATTGCCTATTCTATGAGAAAACGCATCGTTTACGCGTTTGAAATCATCCAGATCCAAAAAAAGTATGGCGACTTTTTCCCCATTACGTTTGGAAAGTTTGAACGCTTGGGAGATCCTATCGATTAAAAGAGCGTGAGTTGGAAGTGATGTCAATTCATCGTGATACGCCATGAAATTCAAACGCTTGAATATTTCGTTTCTTTCTATGGGATCGAAAAATAAAATGGCGTAATCTTCGAAAATTATGGAAAAAGTGAGGGCTTTGCAATTCGTTCCGTCTTTACAATAAAGCGTTTGAATCTCGTTAAAATCCGAATTGAAGACGCTTGTTTGACATTTTTCAGGAAAGAGGAGACACACCTTTTTGCCTGTGATTTCTCCAGACCATCCTGTTATTTCTTTAGCACTCTCGTTCAAATGGACGATTTCTTCATTTCGATTCACAACGAGCGCACCTATCTTCGCGTTGTTTATCAGCGACAAGACGTTGTTTTCGTCTTTTTCACATATGAACAGCACCCTCATCTTTCCAAGTCTTGTCGGAAATATCCTCACCTCAAAAGTTGAGCCGTCTTTTCTTCGATGAATTTCATGATTGGCATCCTTTCTTTTTACAACCAACTCATCGATTCGTTTTCCAACGAATTCACGCGATGAATATCCGTAAAGTGAGGAAACAGAGCCTCTAGCACGAACTATTTTCTTTTCTTCGTTTATAAAAATAATGGCACATTCTTTTTCACTGAGAAGCTTTCTTCTTTTCAACGTCTTCACCTCATTAGCCTATTTGTCGACGCTCATTCAACTTCACGAGAAAGTTTGTGAAAGTTATTGTACATCCTCTTCAGTGTCGATTGAGCCTTTATAAAGGCGCTCACAACATCTGGATCGAAATGGCTTCCCGACTCTTCGATTATGATTCTCACGGATTCATCGTAACCGAACGCTTTTTTGTACGGTCTTTCACTAGTTAAGGCATCGAAAACATCTGCGACTGCCACTATCCTTGCACATAAAGGTATCTCTTCGCCCTTTAATCCATCCGGGTATCCCTTTCCATCCCATCTTTCATGATGAGAGCGAACTATGTTTTTGCCAACTTCAAAGAACTTTTCGTGAGTTTGCCTTTCGATATGATCGAGTATCTTGTACCCCACCGTTGTGTGGGTTTTCATTATCTCGAATTCGTTATCGTCCAATTTGCCTGGTTTTTGAAGGATGTTATCCGGCACACCAACTTTTCCTATATCGTGTAACGGAGCTTGTTTGTATATGTGATCTACGAATTTTGGATTTATCACTTTGTAGTATTTCGGGCTTTTTTGGAGATGTTGAGCGATGACACGTGAATATGCCGACATTCTGATCAGATGATCTCCCGTTTCTTCATCTTTTCCCTCAACTAACTCTGTAAAACCAAGGACGATGCTCAAAGTTAAGTCGCGGATTGTCATAATTTTACCATAAAGGTATTTTAAGATATCTGAAACGGCTCTTAATTTTTCCACATCTTCATCATGGAACGCATCCTTTTCAAAGGAATTCAAAAACAAGATACCCATTCCTTTGGTTTTTTCCATGTACACCGGGAGGGCTAGCATACTTCTCATACCTTCAGCGTAAATAAAAGTCATCGAGGAGTCAGGATGAGCTTTCAAATACGACTCTATATCGTTTACAACGGCGACCTTTCCTTTCTTTACGCTCTCTGAGCAAAATGGTTCAACGCTTTGAGTGAACCCTTCACCAACTATTATATTTTTTGAATCGCTCATAACCGTATCCACTATCATCTTTCCTTGTGAAATCTCTGCGATCGAGAGTCTGTTTAACTTCGGGAACACCTTTTTTAGACCGTGAAATATTTTCTTGGAAAAATCGTGTAACTCAGAAGAAGTGGCGTAAGCCTCCAAAGTTATCTGATAGATTTTTAAATGGTCTATCATCACGTTGAAGCTTTCGATCAATTTTTTCGTTTCAAGGTAGGGAGTCTTCTTTATGGTTAGCACATGGGAAAGATCTAAATTCAAAAGGCCGTTTGAGACTTTTTCTATATCCTCAAAAATATGTTTTTTGGGTGAGAAATTCAAGAAAGCGATCAACACCACCAAAGAGACTATTAGCAACACAAAAACGGTGATGAAGATCTTCGTCATATCTGAGAAATTACGATACTCTAATCTATTCACATCATCTATTATTTGAAAGGTAACCGGTAAGGCGTCAGAGGTATTTTTCAAGGTGTCGAATTCTTCTTTTATCTTACTCACATCGTCGTTCGATGTGAATGGAAATAACGATAATTTTTTCAGAATGTAAATTTTCTCCATCGATAAATTTGGATTACCACCCTGAACGATCTTTTCCACATGGGTGTGAATATCCATCTTCAAGTTGTGAAAATATTCGAGATAATGAAAGTAGACCGTAACCGTCACACCCATCATCGCCAAGGAAATAGATATTATGAAAATCATTAAATTAACCTGTTTTTCAAAGGATCTTAAGACATGCCCACTCATATTTTAACCCTTCTTCACATGCAATTTTAGTTCTTTACAAAATAATAAACTTCTTTGTTTTATAGACGAAAAAAATATTTTATAATGTTCATTTTTAAAATTTGAATCACATTTTATATGTTTTATCCTCACGAAAGCTTAAAATATGTTTAACAACAATTGATTCGTCAAGGTGAACAGAAAGATATTTATGTAGTCCATGTTAGGTGGAAAATGCCAGTACGTAAGAAAAAGAAGGGAGGGAAGGCTCAATTCATTATATCATTATGGGTTATGAAAAGGAGATGATAAAAATGAATAGAGTCTTTCCCATCAAGGACAAAAACAAGATCGAAGCGTTGAAAGAGTTGCTGAGATCGAAAAAGAAATACCGTGACCTTCTTCTCTTTGTCATGGGAATAAACACACCTCTTCACCTAAGTACCATACTTTCGATGAGATGGAGTTCATTTTTAACGGATTCATGGGAAATAAGAAAACCAAATTCGAAATTGTCAATCAAGGAAGAAAGAGAAAACAAGACTGTTCACATCGTTTTGAATTCTTCCATTTACGAAGCTTTGAAATTGTACCATGATCATTATCCTTTCATTTCAAAAGACGGCTACCTTTTCGTATCCCAGAAAACAAAAAATGGAGAACCGCGCCCGATAACTAGACAATACGTTTGGAAACTGCTAAACGAATACGCTAAAATAGTGGGCATAAAGGAAAGAATCGGAGCTCACACCTTAAGAAAAACGTTTGGTTATCATCTTTATAGAGAAGGGGTACCCA